>JBJTEN010000115.1:0-12578 GCA_046092925.1 Phenylobacterium sp.
GCACACCCGCCAGCTGGTGGCGGAAAACACGTCTCAAATTCCGCTGTTTCCCGAGTCTCCCGATCTGATCCGGCGGCTTGACGAAGCCGGTGTCGTCCTGGCCCTTGTCAGCTCGAACTCGGAGGCCAACGTCCGGAAGATCCTCGGTCCCGACCTGGCGGGGCGGATCCGGTACTTCGCCTGCGGGGCCTCCATGTTCGGCAAGACCCCGCAGTTCCGGCGCGTCATCCGGAAGGCGGGCGCTCGCCGCGGGGAGGTTCTCTCCATTGGTGACGAGACCCGGGATATCGAAGCCGCCTGCAGGGCGGGCATCGACTCCGGCGCAGTCACCTGGGGCTACGCCCGGCCGGAAATTCTGCGGGCGCATGAGCCGACCTTCCTGTTCGAGACCATGGAAGACATCGCCCGCACCCTCCTGAAGACCTCCTGAGGTCACCCCTTCGTCGTCTCGCGGCGTTGCACAAAGCGGTCCGAGGCTCTACAAGGCCGGGTTCTATTCGCCTTCAGAGGTAGCCATGGCCCGCGTCACCGTCGAAGATTGCATCCAGCGTGTCCCGAACCGTTTCAACCTCGTTCTGCTGGCGGCGCACAGGGCGCGGGGCATCTCCTCCGGGGCGCCCCTGCTGGTGGACCGTGACAACGACAAGAACCCGGTCGTTGCGCTTCGCGAGCTGGCCGATGACGCCGTCGATCCCGAGGAGCTGAAGGAGGGTCTGATCTCCACTCTGCAGCGTGTGGACGAGCGTTCCGAGGCCGAGGAAGAAGCCGAGACGCTGGCCCTGCTGGCGGATCCGACCTACCAGCAGATGAGCGAGCTTGAGCTTGTCCGGGCCCTTCATAGCGACCGCGACGGCGGTCAGGAAGAGCGCTACTGAGCCCCGGGGCGCCTGTCGGAAGATCGCCTGCATCCCAGCCGCCGGCCCTTGAGACGCCCGTCTCCGTGGCCGGGGCGAAGCAGGAAGGGTCCGCACTCGCCCCCGCCTCCGCCGAACCCCCGGCCCGCCGGACGGTTCTGCGCCAGTACGAGCTGATCGAGAAGGTCCGCTCCTACGACCCCAGCGCCGACGAGGCGGTTCTCAACCGGGCCTATGTCTACGCCATGCGCATGCATGGTTCACAGAAGCGCGCGTCGGGCGATCCCTATTTCGCCCATCCGATCCAGGTGGCCGGGATTCTGACCGAATACCGGATGGATTCGGCGACCATCGTCACCGCCCTCCTACACGATACGGTCGAGGATACGGAGGCGACCTCCGCCGAAATCGGGCGGCTCTTCGGCGACGAGATCGCCGTGCTGGTGGAAGGCGTCACCAAGCTCACCAAACTCGAGCTCAACAGCGAGCATACCCGGCAGGCGGAGAACCTCCGGAAGTTCATTCTGGCCATCTCGAAGGATGTTCGGGTGCTGATGGTCAAGCTGGCTGACCGTTTGCACAACATGCGCACGCTCCAGCACATCAAGGCGCCCGCCAAGCGCGAGCGGATCGCTCGGGAAACCCTTGATATCTACGCCCCGCTGGCCCGGTCGATCGGTTGCCACCGGATTTGCACCGAGCTCGAGGAACTGGCTTTCACCCACCTGCATCCCCTGGCCCGGGACGCCATCAACCGCCGGCTCGCCGCACTTCGGACTGAGCAGGGGGGGGCCGTGGCCCTGGTGTCGCAGGAGATCACCCAGAGACTGGAAGCGGCCGGCGTGCCGAACCGGGTCTTCGGGCGCGAGAAGAACGCGTACTCCATCTGGCGGAAGCTGCAGCGCAAGTCGATCGGCTTCTCCCAGCTGTCGGACATCTACGCCTTCCGGGTGATCGTCGACACCGAGGAGGACTGCTATCGCGCCCTGGGCGTCGCCCACCGGGCCTGGGCCTCGGTGCCCGACCGCTTCAAGGACTACATTTCCACGCCCAAGAGGAACAATTACAGGTCCCTCCACACCACCGTGGTCGGACCCCGGGGCATGCGGATCGAGATGCAGATCCGCACCGAGGCGATGGACAGGATTGCGGAGGAGGGCGTCGCCGCGCACTGGCGCTACAAGGACGCGGCCTATGGGTTCGACGCCGAGCATCAGGCCGAGCAGGGCGGACCCGATCCCCTGGTCAATCTGCGTCACCTGGTCCAGGTGCTCGAGCATGGCGGGGACGTCGATGAGCTGGTCGAACACGCCAAGCTGGAGATGTACCTCGATCAGACCTTCGTCTTCACGCCCAAGGGCAGGCTGGTGAGCCTCCCGCGTGGCGGGTTGCCCCTCGACTTCGCCTACGCCTTGCACACCGACATCGGCGACACCTGCATCGGCGTAAAGATCAACGGCGAGCCGAGACCCCTGCGCACGCCGCTCCAGAACGGCGACGTGGTGGAGGTGGTGCGGGGTCCCAAGCCTGTGGTTCCCGCCGACTGGAGGTCCCTGACCGTCACGGGACGGGCCCGGTCTGCGATCCGGCGTCATATCCGCCAGACAGAGAAGGAAGAGTTCACCCGTCTGGGCCGGGCGGCCCTGGATCACACCTTCAGCAGGGCCGGGAAGTCCCGCAGCGCGGTCTCTCTCACGCCCGCGCTGGAGCGACTGGCGGCGGCTTCGGAGGACGATCTCTTCGAACGTGTCGGCCGGGGGCGGCTGGCCCCTGCCGAGGTGCTGGACATCCTCTTCCCCCGTCTCGCCGCCTCTGACCGAGAGGCTGCGGTGGCGGTCCGGCGGATCGAGGGAGGCGCCGGCGCGCGCCTCTATGTCCGTGGCGGCGGCCTGACCCCGGGGATCAGCCTGCACTTCGGGCCCTGCTGCACGCCTGTGCCCGGCGACCGTATCGTCGGCATTCTGGAGGGCGACGGCCAGGGGCTCACGGTGCACACCATCGACTGCTCCGAACTGGCGGCCTTCGAAGAGAAAGAAGACCTCTGGCGGGATCTCCAGTGGACGCCCGAGGCCGAGCGCGACACCCTCACCCAGTCCCGCCTGACGGCCACCATTCGCAACGCCCCCGGTGTCCTCGGCCAGGCCTGCACGACGATCGGCGAAGCGGGCGGCAATATCGTCAACCTGCGCATGCACCGCCGGATGACGGACTTCTTTGACGTCGACTTCGATATCGAGGTCAAGGACGCCCGGCACCTCACCAATATCGCCGCCGCCTTGCGCGCGAACCCGGCGATCGAGACCGTCGAACGCACCAAGCGGGCGGGCTAGAGGGGATCAGGCCGGGTCGACAGTGACCCGGCGCATATGCCGGCGCTGTCCGGGATAATCGTTCAGGGCGAAGTGCCAGACCTGGCGATTGTCCCAGAAGGCCATGGAGCCGGGACGCCAGTTGAACCGGCAGGTATAGGCCTCATACCGGCAATGCTCGAACAGATAGTCCAGCAGGGGGCGGGACTCCCGCTTGGTCCAGCCCTCGAAGCGCATGGTGAAGGCCGGGTTCACATAGAGGGCCCTGCGCCCGGACTCCGGATGGACCAGGACCACCGGGTGCACGTACTCCCCCACAGCGCCTTCCGCCTCGACGACGCTGATCGAGGCGCGCTTCTGGGCCGAGTGACCCTGGGCGGAATACTCCCGGCCCGCGGAGTGCACCGCCCGGAGCCCCTCCAGCGTGGCCTTCATCCCGGGCGACAGGGCCTCGTAGGCGGCGACCTGGCTCGAAAACAGGGTGTCCCCGCCCCAATCCGGCAGCTCCACGGCGTACAGGATGGAGCCGATGGCGGGACGCTCCAGGAACGACATGTCCGAATGCCAGCCGCCCCCGAAGTTGGTTTTGTCGGCAGGCTCCTTGATGACCTCCATCACCTCCGGATGGCTTTCCATCCCCTTCACATAGGGGTGGATGTTCAGCGGCCCGAAGCGCCGGCCAAAGGCGACCTGGCGCTCAGGCGTCAGGCGCTGGTCGCGAAAGAAGATGACCTGATGTTCGACTAGGGCGGCGCGGATTCCGGCGATCACCTCGTCGGGCAGGTCCTGCGAAAGGTCGACGCCGGAGATTTCGGCGCCCAGCGCCCCGGCGACCCTGCGGATGGTCAGGCTCATTTGGTCCTCCCTCAGACGGCCGCGCACCTTGCCCTCAAGAGCGAGGCTTGCAAAGCCGGAGGAAAGCCGCTTTCTCGGCCCCGGCGCGGGGAGGGCGCGACATGACCGCATTGCCCTGGCGCCACGCCCTCCTCGCCCTCGCCGTCGTGGCGGTCTGGGGGACAAACTTCGCCGTCATCAAGTCGGCCCTGGCGCACCTTCCCCCCTTCACCTTCGCCAGCCTGCGCTTCCTCTTCGCCTTCCTGCCGGCGGCCTTCTTCCTCAAGCGGCCGAATGTCCCCTGGCGAAACCTCGCCGCCTACGGCGTCCTGATCGGGGTCGGGCAGTTCGGCGTGCTGTACTTCGCCATGGACGGCCAGATTTCACCGGGCCTCGCCTCCCTGGTCGTCCAGAGTCAGGTCTTTTTCACGATCGGTCTGGCGATCTGGTTTCGAGGAGAGAGACTGAACCTGCGACAGGGGCTCGCCCTCGTCCTCGCGGCCGCGGGCCTGGCGCTGATCCTGGTCAATGTGGACGCCGTGACCACGCCGACCGGGCTGGCCCTCGTCCTGTTCGCAGCCCTGAGCTGGGCCCTCGGCAACATGGTCCAGCGTGCGACCCCGGAGGCGCCGAGCCTGGCCTTCGTGGTCTGGGCCAGTCTCTTTTCCGTCCCTCCGCTCCTGGTCCTGGCCCTGATCTTCGAGGGCGCGCCGGTCATGATCGCCGCGGTCACCACCATGACGCCTGTGGTCTGGGCGGAGCTGCTGTACCAGTCCTTCGGCAACACCCTGTTCGGCTATGCGGTGTGGGGCTGGCTCCTGGCCCGGCACCCCGCCGCCGTCGTCTCGCCCTGGGCCCTGCTTGTGCCCGTCTTTGGCCTCACGGCGTCGGCCCTGGCCCTTGGCGAGCCGCTTCCCGCATGGAAGCTGGCGGCGGCGGCCCTGGTGATCGGGGGCCTGGCCCTGAACACCCTCCCGGCCCGCGCCCTGCGGCGTGACAGGCCCGACGCCGTAAGCTAATCCGGGCGCCCAAGGAGCGCCCCATGAACACCGAACAGGTCCTCGACGAGTTCCGCGCCGCCGGCGCCCTGCGTGAAGGCCATTTCGTGCTCTCGAGCGGCCTGCATTCCGGCGTCTTCCTGCAGAAGAACCTGGTCTTCCAGCATTCTGACCGGACCGAGCGCCTCTGCAGCGCCCTGGCCGCAAGGATCCGCGCCGAGGTGGGCGAGGTGGACATCTGCGTCTCCCCGGCCGTGGGGGGGATCATCCCGGGCTACGAGACGGCCCGCCACCTAGGCGTCCCCTCGGTCTATGTCGAGCGGGAAGGGGGAGAATTCCGGCTCCGGCGGGCCTTTGAAATCCCCGAGGGCGCGCGGGTGGCCATGGTCGAGGACATCGTGACCACCGGCCTGTCGTCGCGCGAGTGCATCGAGGCGATCCGCAAGGCGGGCGGGAATGTCGTGGTGGCCGCCTGCATCGTCGACCGGTCCGGTGGCCGGGCCGATCCCGGCGCGCCCCTGGTCTCCCTGGCCCAGCTGGATGTGCCGGCCTATCCCGCTGACCAGTTGCCCCCGGAGCTGGCGGCCATCCCCGTCGAGGACCCGGGCAGCCGGCGGCTCTCGAAATGAGCCGTCTGCGTCTCGGCGTGAACATCGACCATGTCGCCACCCTGCGGAACGCCCGCGGGGTCGATTATCCAAGTCCGGTGCGCGCCGCCGAGCTTGCCATGGCCGCAGGTTGCGACGGGATCACCGCCCATCTGCGCGAGGATCGCCGGCATATCTCAGACGCCGATATCGAGGCCCTCACGGACATCACCCGCAAGCGGGGCGTGCCGCTGAACTTCGAGATGGCGGTCACTGCCGAAATGGAATCCATTGCGCTGCGGAACCTGCCGCATGCGGCCTGCCTGGTGCCGGAACGGCGGGAAGAAGTGACGACCGAGGGCGGCCTTGACCTTTTGGGCGGGTTCGACCGGATCGCTCCGGTGGTCCAGCGTCTGGCTGGCGAGGGCATCCGCGTCTCCTGCTTCATCGACGCCGATCCAGCCCAGGCCGCCGCCGCCCGGCGCGCCGGCGCCCAGGTGGTGGAGCTTCACACCGGCGCCTATTGCGACGCAGTGCGCGAACGGTCGCTCGAGGCGCCGGCCTTGCTGGAGCGGTTGAAGATCGCCGCCTTCGAATCGACGCGCTTAGGCCTGGAGGTCCACGCTGGTCACGGCATCGACTTCGAGACGGTCAAACCGATCGCCGCCATTCCTCAGGTCACAGAGCTCAACATCGGCCATTTCCTGGTGGGCGAGGCCGTCTTCATCGGATTGGCGCAGGCCATCCACCGGATGCGGCTCCTGATGGATGAAGCCCGGGCAGAGGCCTCGGCGTGATCCTCGGGATCGGCTCGGACCTCAGCGACATCCGACGCATCCAGGCCAGCCTGGACCGCTTCGGCGACCGCTTCCGCAATCGGTGTTTCACCGAGATCGAGCGACGCCGCTCCGAGGCCAAACCCGACGCCGCCGCAAGCTACGCCAAGCGTTTCGCCGCCAAGGAAGCCTGCGCCAAGGCTCTGGGAACGGGCCTGAGGCGAGGGGTCTTCTGGCGCGACATGGGCGTGGTGAACCTGCGGTCCGGCCAGCCCACCCTGGCGCTGACCGGCGGCGCGGCGGCCCGGCTGGCGGAACTGACCCCGCAGGGTCATCGTGCGGTGATCCACCTGTCCATGACCGACGACCATCCCTACGCCCAGGCCTTTGTCATCATCGAGGCGACCCCGATCGCCTAGTCCGCGCCAAGATTTTTCGTGCGGCCTGTCCGGTTTGCGGTATGTCCGGGCGGAAACTGATCCGGAACTTCCATGACCGAGACGACACCACCGCCGCCGGCCGACCGCAACGAGACGATCGAGATCCTCAAGACGGTCGCGGTGGCGCTGCTCATTGCGATGTTCCTGAGGATCCTGCTGTTCCAGCCCTTTACGATCCCCTCGGCGTCCGAGGAACCCAACCTCTACGAGGGCGACTATGTCATCGTGACCAAGTTCGACTATGGCTGGTCCCGCCATTCCATTCCCTTCAGCCCCCCGATCTTCGAAGGACGTCTCTTCTCCCGGGCCCCGGAGCGGGGCGACATCATCGTGTTCAAGCTGCCGCGGGATGGCCGCACCGATTACATCAAGCGGCTCGTCGGCATGCCGGGCGACCGGGTCCAGATGCGTCAGGGCCTGCTTTACCTGAATGGCCAGCCGGTTGAGCGCAGGCAGACCGAGCTCGTGACCGAGACGGGCGGCAGCGGCATGGTGCGGCCGGTGGCCCGGATCGAGGAGACGCTTCCGGGCGGTCGGCGCTACATGACCAATGACTTCGGCACAGGCGGCGACCTTGATGACACCCCTGAGGTGATCGTCCCGCCGGGCTACTACTACTTCCTCGGCGACAACCGGGATAACTCCGCCGACAGCCGCCTGCCGACGGAGATCGGCGTCGGGCTTGTTCCGCATGAAAACCTGGTCGGCAGGGCCAGGCTGGTCCTGCTGTCCTGGTCACCCGGAGCCTCCTTGTTCAAGCCCTGGACCTGGGTCCTGAACCTGCGGCCCAGCCGGTTCGGAAAGGTGCTGCACTGACCCGTCCGGACAGGCGCAAGGCGGCCGTGGCGGCCCTCGAGGCGCGGATCGGTCACGTCTTTCTGGATCGCGACCTTCTGGAGCGGGCCCTCACCCATGCGAGTGTCGGAAACGGCGGCGCGCCTTGCCGTGATAACGAGAGGCTCGAATTCCTGGGCGACCGCGTCCTGAACCTGATGGCCGCAGAGTATCTGTTTGAGACCTATCCTGCGGCGCGGGAGGGCGACCTCGCCCGGCGGCTGAACCGCCTGGTGTGTTCCGAGGCCTGTGCGGAGGTCGCCCGAGGGATGGGATTGCCCGAGGCGCTCCGCCTCGACGCCAGCGCGACCCGGATCGGCGCCCGGGAGAGTGACCGGGTTCTGGGTGACGCCTGTGAAGCCCTGATCGCCGCCCTCTATCTCGATGGAGGTCATGAAGTCGCACGGAACGTCTTCCGAAGGGCATGGGGCCAGCTGCTCGCCGGACTTGAGCAGGAGCCTGCCCGCGACCCCAAGACCCGGCTTCAGGAATGGGCGATGAGCCTGGCCCTGCCGCCCCCGGACTACGTCGTTGTCAGCGCCGAGGGGCCGCCGCACGATCCTCGCTTCACGATTGAGGCCCGGCTTCCGGGATGGGAAGCGGCAGCGGGAACCGGACGCTCAAAGCGCGAGGCCGAGAAGGCCGCCGCCTCGCGATTCCTGGACAGGGAGAACATTCAGCCATGACCCGCGCCGGCTTCGCCGCCATCATCGGTGCGCCCAATGCGGGCAAGTCGACCCTGACCAACAGACTGGTGGGGGCCAAGGTTTCCATAGTGACCCGCAAGGTGCAGACCACGCGCTTTCCGGTGCGGGGCGTCGCCCTTTCGGGCGAGAGCCAGATCGTCCTGGTGGATACTCCCGGCATCTTCGCGCCCCGACGCCGGCTCGATCGCGCCATGGTGCGTTCCGCATGGGGCGGCGCCGAGGAGGCCGACGTGGTGGTCCACCTGGTCGACGTCCAGTCGGAGCTGGCGGTGGATGCCGGCGAGGCTCGCGGCGCCGACCGCAAGGCGCACGAGGACGTCGAGACCATCATCGAGGGCCTGAAGGCTTCGGGCCGAAAGGCGATCCTGGCGCTGAACAAGATCGACGGCGTCAAGCGCGAAAGGCTCCTCGCCCTGTCGGCGAGGCTGTTCGACACCGGGGTCTATTCCGAGGTCTTCATGATCTCGGCCGCCGACGGATCCGGCGTCGACGACCTGCTGAAGCGGCTGGCCGAGCGGGTTCCCGAGGGCCCCTGGCTCTACCCCGCAGAGCAGACCGCCGACCTGCCGGTGCGCCTGCTGACCGCAGAGATCACTCGCGAGAAGGTCTATCTGCGCGTCCACGAGGAGCTTCCCTACGCCGCCGCCGTGGAGACCACAGCCTTCACCGAGCGCCGGGACGGGTCGGTTCGCATCGAGCAGACCATCTATGTCGAGCGCGAGAGCCAGAGGCCCATCGTCCTGGGCAAGAACGGTCAGACCCTGAAGTGGATCGGACAGAAGTCGCGCGAGGAGCTGACCGAACTCCTGGACCGGCCCGTCCACCTTTTCCTGACCGTCAAGGTCGACGAGCGCTGGGCCGATCGCCGGGGGTTCTACGGCGACGTCGGCCTCGACTTCGAGGCCTAGGGGGCGGGGGTGGAGTTCGAGGACGAGGCCTTCGTCCTGGCGGCGAGAGCCCACGGCGAGAACGGCGCCATAGCCGAGCTCCTGACCCGCAGTCACGGGCGTTATCCGGCCTTTGTCGCCGGCGGCGGGTCCCGGCGGATCCGCCCCCTTCTGCAACCGGGATCGCGGGTGACCGCCCGGTTCCGAGCCCGGACGAGCGAGCAACTGGGTTCGGCCGCCCTCGAGGCCTCCGGGGCCGGTCCCTCGGACCTCTTCGATGACGCCCTGGCGCTGGCCGGCCTTGCCGCCGCGGCGGCGGTCGCGGCGGGCGTCCTTCCGGAACGGGAGCCCCAGCCCGGCGGCTTCGCAGCCTTCGAGGCCCTGTCCGGCGCTCTTCGCCATGACGACATCTGGCCCGCCGTCTACGTCCGCTTCGAGGCGGGGATCCTCCAGGCCCTCGGATTCGGCCTCGACCTGTCCAGATGCGCGGCGACGGGGGTGCTGGACGACCTGGTCTGGGTCTCGCCCCGGACAGGACGTGCCGTCAGCAGGTCCGCCGGCGAGCCCTATCGCGACCGTCTCCTGCGCCTGCCGCCCTTCCTCTTGTCCGCCCAGGGCGGACTCTCGCCGGGCGATGTCGGCGATGGCCTGGCCCTGACCGGCTTTTTCCTGGAACAGCGCCTGTTCTCGGTCCTCAACCGCCCGCTACCGGCCGCGCGCCTCTGGCTTGTGGACAAGCTGTCTCAGGCCGGGCGGCTCTGATCGCGCGGGATGACGCCAACCGGCGTCGGGCCTAAGCAGAAGCAGGCGGCGCCGCCGCTGATTCGACGCGGATCGCCAGATGACCGACACCCTTGCTCCGCCTCCCGAGGGCGACCGCACCATCGACGAGCCGCTGAGCGAGGCCCTGTCGCGCAGATATCTGGCCTACGCCCTGTCGACCATCACGGGACGCGCCCTCCCGGACGTCCGCGACGGCCTCAAGCCGGTCCATCGTCGCCTGCTCTACGCCATGCGCCAGCTGAGGCTGGACCCGACCGCCACCGCGAAGAAATGCGCCCGGGTCGTGGGCGACGTCATCGGCAAGTACCACCCTCATGGGGACTCCGCAGTTTACGAGGCCCTGGTGCGTCTCGCCCAGGACTTCGCCCAGCGCTACCCGCTCGTGGATGGCCAGGGGAATTTCGGCAATATCGACGGCGATAACGCCGCGGCCATGCGCTACACCGAGTGCCGGCTCACCCTGGCCGCCCAGCTCCTGCTTGAGGGCATAGACGAGGACGCCGTCGACTTCCGTGCCACCTACGACGGCGAGGAGGAAGAGCCGGTCGTCCTGCCTGCAGGGTTCCCCAACCTCCTGGCCAACGGCTCCAGCGGCATCGCCGTGGGCATGGCGACCTCGATCCCGCCACACAATGTCTCCGAGCTGATCGAGGCCTGCCTGCGCCTTCTGGTCGAGCCCGACATCACCACGGCCGAACTCCTGGAAGTGGCGCCCGGGCCCGACTTTCCCACCGGGGGGGTTATCGTCGAGTCGCCGGCCAGCCTCATGGAAGCCTACGAACCCGGCCGGGGCGGGGTCAGGGTGCGCGCGCGTTGGACCCGGGAAGACCTTGGCAGGGGCCTGTGGCGCATTGTCGTCACCGAAATCCCCTACCAGGTGAAGAAGGCCGACCTCGTCGAGCAGTTGGCCGAGCTCATCGAGACGAAGAAGGCGCCCCTGCTGGGTGACGTGATGGACGAGAGCGCCGAGGACGTGCGCCTTGTGCTCGAGCCCAAGTCACGGAATGTCGAGCCCGAGGTCCTGATGGAGAGCCTCTTCAGGCTGTCCGCCCTGGAGACCCGGATTCCGGTCAATATGAACGTCATCGACGCCAGGGGCGCCCCCGGCGTGATGGGCCTGAAGGCGCTTCTGAGGGCCTTCCTGGATCATCGCCGCGAGGTCGTGGTCCGGCGGGCCCGGCACCGGCTGGCGCGCATCGAATCCCGCCTGCACATCCTCGACGGCCTGATCATCGCCTTCCTGAACCTGGACGAGGTGATCCGCATCGTCCGCCAGGAGGACGAGCCCAAGGCGAAGCTGATCGAGGCCTTTGACCTGTCCGACCTGCAGGCCGAGGCCATTCTGAACACCCGGCTGCGGCAGCTGGCCCGGCTGGAGGAGATGGAGTTGCGGCGTGAGCACGCCGACCTGGCCGAGGAGCGCGACGGCCTGAACAGCCTGCTGGGCTCCGATCGGGCCCAGTGGAAGCTGGTGGGGGTGGGCCTGCGGGACGTCCGCGACCTGCTGGAAAAGGACGGAAGTCTGACCCGACGGCGGTCAACCTTCGGATCCGCGCCCGAGGTGGACGCCGAGGCGGCCCTTGAGGCCCTGATCGTACGCGAGCCGATCACCGTCATCCTCTCCGAGCGCGGCTGGATCCGATCCGTCAAGGGCCGCGTCGAGGATCCCTCCGAGATCAAGTACAAGGAAGGCGATTCCGAAGGCTTCATCGTCGCCGCCGAGACCACCGACAAGCTGCTCCTGTTCGCCTCCGACGGCCGGTTCTTCACCCTGGCCTGCGACAAGCTGCCGGGCGGGCGCGGGCACGGGGAACCGGTCCGGCTGATGCTGGAGCTGGACGACCGGACCGAAATCGTCGCCGTCTTCCCGCACCGGCCTGGCGCCCGGCGCTTCGTCGCCTCGAAGGAGGGCTACGGCTTCCTCCTGCCGGAGGCGGAGGCCTTGGCCATGCGTCGGGCAGGCAAGCAGGTCCTCACCGTCGGCAAGGGTGGGGCGGCCTTCGCCCTGCCTGTGGAGGGCGACCAGGTCGCCGTGGTCGGCGACAATGGCAAGATCCTGGTCTTCCCGCTCGAGGAGTTGCCGGAAATGCCCCGCGGCAAGGGCGTCAAGCTCCAGGCCTATCGTGAGGGCGGGCTGCGGGACGGCCTTGTCTTCCGGGCGGAGGAGGGCGCAGCCTGGATCGACGCTGCGGGCCGGACCCGGGCCTGGACCGACTGGCGCGACTGGGCGGGCCGACGCGCGGGCGCCGGCCGTCTCGCCCCCCGGGGTTTCCCCGCCAGTCGCCGTTTCCGGCCCGCCTGAGGGCGGGGACTCAAAACACGGCTTTGCCGCAGTGATCCGCCGCGTCTAGTCTGCCCGCCATTCTCATGGGGGGATTCCATTGACTCAGTTTTTCCGAAGCCTGGCCACGGCCGTCGCCGTCGCAGCACTCATTTCCGCGCCGCAGGCGCTGGCCGCTCCACGCAGGGCCGCCGAGATCAAGCCCGAGGCCGTGGGCTTCGACTCTGCGCGGCGAGGAGGAAGAGCCGGTCGTCCTGCCTGCAGGGTTCCCCAACCTCCTGGCCAACG
>JBJTEN010000116.1:0-3831 GCA_046092925.1 Phenylobacterium sp.
GCAAGAGGACGGCCGCCTGGAGGGTGTCCATCCGGGCGTTCATGCCGACCCGCATGTTCAGGTACTTCGGGTCATGGTCGAAGGTCCGGCCCTCGATGTCGGACTTCACCGCCTGGCCATGAACCCGCAGGCTGACCAGCAGGTCGTGCAGCCGGGCGTCTTTGGTCAGGACGGCGCCGCCGTCGCCATAGGCGCCAAGGGGCTGGGCCGGGACGAAGGAGGTGGTGGCGACGTCCGCCCAATGGATGGGGTGATGGCCGTCCAGGGTGCATCCGAAGCCCTGGGCGGAGTCGGCGATCAGCTTCAGGCCATGCCGCCGGGCGATGTCCGCCAGGGCCCGATAGTCCGCCGGCTGGCCGAACAGGCAGACGGCCATGACGGCGCGGGGGGTCAGCTCGCCCGCGGCCTTCACCTCGGCGATGGCGGCCTCGAGCCGCTCCGGGTCCATTGTGAAGGTGTCGGGGCGGACGTCCACGAAGACCGGCGAGGCGCCGACCAGGGGCATGACCTCGGCGGTCGCCGCGAAGGTGAAGGACGGACAGAAGACGGCGTCCCCCGGGCCGATCCCCCATGCCATGAGGGGAAGCTGAAGCGCCTCCGTGCCCGATCCGCAGGTCAGGACGAAGGGCGCCTCGCCGAAGGCGCCCAAGGCCGATTCCAGCTCGGCGATCTCCGGGCCCATGATCCAGGCGCCGGAGTGCACGACCTTCAGGATGGCGTCCTCGAGGGGCTGACCCAGACGCAGTCTCTGGGCCTGGAGGTCGATGAAGGGAATCGGCATGACGCACCCCGTGCGGGATTAGAGGCGGGCGCTTCTTAGGGGCGCCCGCCGCCAATCGCCAGACACGCTTGTTTTCGCATCGTTTCGCTTCACGGTCGGCGGACCGCCTCAGACTTGTCCGCAGCGTCCATCCCGGCAGAGCGCCTCCTCCAAGTGGACGCGCGGGACCTGTGGCTCAGTCTTGCCAGCGAAAGACGCCCCTGCTGGTGCGCCTCAGGGAATCGGCAGCGTTCCCCCGCCGGCTGCGGAAGCTTGTGACAAGATGTCCGCCGCGTCGTTCAAGCCAGGCATGAGGACTTCGCTCTGCCGCTCCGGCCGATGCGCGAAATGCGCCCGGGCCTGCCGGCAAAGCTCCACGGTGGCTCGGCTCTTTGGGCGGCAGCTGCCCGGAGCAGGGCCCGCCGCTGGCCGCGCGGTAGTCGATGGAAGGACGCCTGAGCCAAGCTTGACCGATAGGCCTTCCCTCTTAACTTACCAGCCGCAGACGTGGCGGAGAGAACGATGACCAGCAGCGCTATGCAAATTCGGGGACTGGACCCTGAGGAAACGGTTCGGTTTGCGCCCTGCATCCACGGACTCATCCGGGAGACCAGTCCTGTCAGCTATGACTATTCATTCGGGACGGACGGCCTCCTTGAGAACCTGGTCTCCCTTTCCTGGTCAACGGTCGACACGCTGTTCTCCGCAGCATGCGCCACGGCTGCGGTGGCCGACGGAGAGTTGCTGGGCGTCGAGCTCGGGTTCGAAGGGTCGAACTTTCGTACCTTCCAGGCCAACCTTGCGCCGCTAGCGCTGGACCTCGTCGCCCGCGAAGCCGTCACATACGACCAACTGGTCGCGCTTGCCGAGCGGGCTGCCAAAGTGAGTTACCTCAACGCTTACATCCCCGATCACGTCTACTATCTCCATGCCTTGTCGGCATTTCCCCAGTATCGCGGCAGGGGCGTCGGAAAGGCCCTTCTGGCCGCTGCGATCGCCCGGGCAAGGGCCGCCGGATATCGCGAACTGCAGCTCGACGTGCTCGCCGACAACCCGGCGGTCGGGTTCTACCAGGCGAACGGCCTGTCGATCATGGTGGAGACGCGATCGGTGGAACTCAGCCGCGACCATGGCTTCCCCGCGGAGTACCGCATGGCCATGACCCTCTGAGCCAGGCCGCGCCGACTCAAATCTGCTTGGCGCGGCCTTCCCAGTAGGGGGCCCGGACCTTGTTGCGCTGAATCTTGCCCGCCGCCGACCGGGGCAGGTCGGAGAGGAAGTCGAGGCTGCGCGGCACCTTGAACGTGGGCAGGCTGCGCCGGCCAAAATCGAGGATCTCCTGGGCGAGGGCGTCCGAGGGGGCGTAGCCTGGCTTGAGCATGATCACCGCCTTCACCTGCTCGCCCCATTCCTCATGGGGAACGCCCACGGTGGCGGAGTCGGCCACGGCCTCGTGCTTGATCAGCTCGTTATCGACTTCCTGCGGATAGATGTTCACGCCGCCGGAGATGATGGTCTCGGCGCTGCGGCCGGTGAGGAAGAGGTAGTCGTCCTCGTCGAAATAGCCGACGTCGCCCATGGTGAAGAAGCCGTCCACCCGGCTGGCGTTGGTCTTGGCCTCGTCCTTGTAGTAGGTGAAGCCCCCTCCGGGCGGCAGCTGGTGGTAGATGGTCCCGGCCTGGCCGTTGGGCAGGTCCTTGCCGTTCTCGTCGAGGATCCGGACCTGGAGCAGGGCGGGCCGCTTGCCGACGCTGCCGGGCTTCCTCAGCCATTCGTGCGAGTCGATGGTGAAGCCGGCGCCGCCCTCCGAGCCCGCATAGTACTCGGACAGGATGGGGCCGAACCATTCGATCATGGCGTGCTTGACCTCGGGCGGGCAGGGCGCCGCGCCATGGACGATGTACTTCACATGGTCGACGGGATAGCGCGCCTTGACCTCGGCGGGCAGGGCCAGCAGCCGCTGGAACATGATCGGCACCAGGTGCAGGTGCGTCACCCTCAGCTCGTGGATCGTCTTCAGGACGTGCTCGGAGTCCCACGTGCCGATGAAGACCAGGGGCGCCCCTGCGCCCATGGCTGCGCGCTCGTAGAAGGCCAGGGGCGCGGCGTGGTAGGCCGGGCCGGCGCAGAGCTGGACCGAGCTCTCGCTGTCATAGCCGCGCATCAGGTACATGGCCGGGGGGGTCACGACGGGCACGGGGCGGTGCACGCCCTTGGGCCGGCCGGTGGTGCCGGAGGTGTACATCATGGCGTTGCCAAGGACGGGGTCGTCGATGTCGTCGCCGTCGAAGGCGTCCAGGGCGGACTGGTAATCCTCGAATCCGTCTATGGCGCCATCGACCGCCAGTCGGACAACCAGGTCCAGGCAATCGGCGGCGGCGGGTCCGACCGCGGCCACCCGGGCGTCTCCCACCAGGGCCTTCGCCTCGCAGTCCTTGATGATGTAGGCGATCTCGTCGGCGGTCAGGTGCCAGTTCACGGGTGTGATCCGTATGCCGGTCCGAAGAGTGGCGGCCAGGGCTTCGACAAACTCGACCCGGTTCGAGCACACCAGGGCCAGGGAGTCGCCGGCCTTCAGGCCGCGGGCGCGCAGCAGTCGGGCCAGCTTGTTGGCGTTGGCGTTGACCTTGCCGAAGGCATGCGCGGTCCCGTCAGGATCGTAGACCGCGACCTTGTGAGGATGGCGTCCGGCCCAGCAGGCGGTGGTCATGCCCACCTGGCCCGCCGCCTCCAGACGCGCCATGAATTCAGGGTCCAGCAAATCGTTCATTCAAATTCCTCCCGGGCGCGCCGCATTCTCTGGCGTGCGCTCCATACTCAAGACAGCATCCGGCCAGGGCGACTGCCTGACCACCCCCTGACCTTGCAGGAGCCGGACAGGAATGCGCCTCCGGCCGCACCTTATTCGGACGCGGGCGAAGGCGACAACCGACTCTCGCCGGACCGGCCCCTCAGACCGCCCGCGGGGCGGCCCGGCGCCAGGCCCAGGCGCCGGCCGCAGAGGCGGTGGGCGTGGCGAAGGTTCCCCCGGCGATATAGATCAAGCTGACATGGACGGGCCAGACCGCGAG
>JBJTEN010000117.1:0-9228 GCA_046092925.1 Phenylobacterium sp.
AGGTCCGAGGCGATCTTGGCGAGGAACTTGTTGGGGGCCAGGCCGACGGAGACCGTCAGCCCCGTCTCGGCCTCGATCCGCGACTGCAGGCGGGCCAGGGTCAGGGCGGGCGGGGCGCCGTGAAGTCGCTCGGTCCCGGACAGGTCCAGCCAGGCCTCGTCCAGGGACAGGGGCTGAACCAGCGGGGTCAGGTCGCGCATCATGTCCATGAGGCGACGGCTCTCCGCCCGGTAGCGCGGGAAGTCCGGCGGCAGGACCACCGCCTGGGGGCAGGCGGCCAGGGCCTTGAACATCGGCATGGCCGAGCGGACGCCGAAGGTCCGGGCGATGTAGCAGCAGGTCGTCACCACCCCGCGTCGGCCGCCGCCGACGATCACCGGCCGGTCCCGGAGCTCGGGCCGGTCCCGCTTCTCCACCGAGGCGTAGAAGGCGTCGCAGTCGATGTGGGCGATGGCCAGCTCGCCCAGCTCGGCGTGGGACAGCATCCGGGGCGAGCCGCAGGCCGGGCAGCGCGCCGCCGGCGGGCCGGGGGCCAGGCAGTCGCGGCAGAGGGCCTTCACCGGTCCCACAGCCAGGCCGCCCCGCGGACGCCCGAGGAGTCGCCGAACCTCGGCCGGACAATGCCGCAGCGCCAGTCGTCGGCGAAGACGTGGGGGCGGATCCGGGCCTCGAGGCCCTCCGCCAGGCCCGGCATCCCGCCGACGCCGCCGCCCAGGATGATCACTTCCGGGTCCAAGAGGTTCACCACCCAGCCCAGTCCCCGCGCCAGGCGCCGGGCAGGTCGGTCCAGCGTCGCCTGCGCCTGCCCGTCCCCCTCCGCCGCGCGGCCAGCCACCGCGTCCGCCGTCAGGCCCCGGCCGTCGTCCCGGGCCAGCGACGGGCCGGAAAGCCAGGTCTCGAGGCACCCGCGCCGCCCGCACCAGCAGGGTGGCCCCGGCGTCTCCTCCGGCGTCGGCGAGGGCAGGGGGCTGTGCCCCCATTCGCCGGCGATCCCGTTCGCCCCGGCGGCGAGGCGGCCTCCGAGGGTGACTCCCCCGCCGACCCCGGTCCCGAGGATGACGGCGAAAACCCCCGCCGCCCCCGCCGCCGCGCCGTCTCGGGCCTCGGAGACGGCCAGGCAGTCGGCGTCATTGGCGTAACGCACCGGCCTGCCGAGGCGCCGGGCGAGGTCCTCCGGGAAAGGCCGTCCGTTCAGCCAGGTGGAATTGGCGTTGCGGACCCGCCCGGTGCGCGGGATGACGGATCCCGGGCCGCCCCCCCCCCCCCGCACCGCCCGCCCGCCGGCCTGCCGCTCTGCCTCCTCCAGGGCTCCGGCGACGGCCTCCAGGCCCGACGCGTAGCCCCCGGGCGTCGGACGCCGCACCCGGGCGAGGAAGCCGCCCTCCGGCGCGAGAGCCGCCGCCTCGATCTTGGTTCCGCCAAGGTCGAGCCCGAAGGCGATCATCTGGCCGTGGGCTCCAGCGCCGCGAGGATGGCGACCTCAAGCGCGTCCCAGCCATCGACCCGGGGATGCAGGTCCGGGCGGCTCGGCGCCATCGGGCGAAGCCGGACGTCTGCGACGGTCTGGAACCGGGAGATGACCGGGCCATGCTCGGCGACGGAGTCGAGGTTGGGAATCATGTCGTCGATGAAGACGCAGGGGCCCTCAGCCTGCGCGGCGAGCCCCGCCGCCACCGGCCCCTTCAGGCCGCTGTTGACAAGCAGCGGATAGTCCATGCCGTGGGTCTTCAGCCATCGCCTCCGCCCCTCCAGCGCCTGGCCCGGCGCATTGGTCAGGATCACGATGTCCGCCCGCCGGGACAGCCGCGCCAGCGCCTGCGGCCCGCCTTCCGCCACCGGCATGTCCTCAACCGCATCCCGAAAGAAGGTCTGGAAATGCGCCTGGCCGGTTTCGATGTCGATGTGCCGGTCCTCGCCCGGCCGGTAGATGTTCTGGAACAGGGCGAAGCGATCAAAGCGCATCTCGAAGCCGTGGGTCGCCAGATACCGGGCGAAACCCTCCATGAAGAGGCCCAGCACCTCATCCACGTCGACGATCAACAGAGGGCGGTCCGTACGGAGTCCCAGGTCCCTGAGGTCGGGTGTCGGGTGATCGGGCGAGGTAAATGTCATGATCAGGGGCTCGGCTAACACGTGCTTAAGGATATCCGTGGGATAGCGGTCTGCGAACGGTCTTCCGGACGGGTCCGGCGGAGCGATTTCAGGCTGGGGAACGGATGCCCAAGAAGGTCCTCATCGTCGAGGATAACGAGCTGAACATGAAGCTCTTTCATGATCTGCTCGACGCTCAGGGCTATCAGACCCTCCAGACCCGAGAAGGCCTGGAGGCGCTGACCATCGCCCGGGAAGAGCGGCCCGACCTCATCCTGATGGACATCCAGCTGCCGGAGATCTCAGGCCTTGAGGTGACCAAATGGCTCAAGGAAGACGAGGAGCTCTGTTCGATTCCCGTCGTCGCCGTCACCGCCTTCGCCATGAAGGGCGATGAAGAGCGGATTCGTCAGGGTGGCTGCGAGGCCTATATCCCCAAGCCCATCTCCGTGTCGGGCTTTCTTGAGACCATTCGCCGGCTGCTGGACTAGGTCATGACCGCACGGGTTCTTCTGGTCGATGATGTGGAGGCGAGTCGCTGCGCCCTCGAAGCCAGGCTCGTCGCCGAATACTATCAGGTCACGACGGCCGCCGATGGCGCCGCCGCCCTTCAGATCGCCGCCCAGGATCCGCCGGACATTATCCTTCTGGACCTCCTGATGCCGGGCATGGACGGGTTGCAGGCCTGCCGTCTCTTCAAGGCGGATCCACGTCTGAAGCCCATTCCGGTCGTCCTTCTGACGGATGTCGACAGCCGCGAGGCGCGTCTCGAGGGGCTTGAGGCGGGCGCCGACGAGTTTCTGTCCAAGCCGTTCGACGATGTCGTCCTGTTCGCGCGCCTCCGCAGCCTGGCGCGGCTCAAGGTCATGATTGACGAGTTGCGGGAGCGTGAGGACACCGGTCGCCGACTGGGCATGACACCCATGCCGGGCGCACGCCTCGGGGCGTCGGGCGGCCGTATCCTGGTGGTCGATGACGATCGGGAAGAGGCCATGGCCCTGGCCCGCGACCTCGCCTCCGAGCATCGGCCGGTCATCGAGACCGACCCGGCCAAGGCGCTCCAGTCCGCCCGGGGTCCGATCGACCTGGCTGTCATCAATATCGGCAGTACGAGCTTCGACGCCCTGAGGCTGATCGCCGGGCTCCGTTCGGGGGATCACTCCCGCCAGGCGCCGATCCTGGCGGTCGTGAATCCGTCAGATCGCAACCGGCTGCTCAAGGCCCTTGAGCTGGGGGTCAATGATCTCCTTCCCCAACCCTTCGATCCCCTCGAGCTTCGCGTTCGGGTCCGGGCGCTGATCCGGCGCAAGCGCTATGCAGACTATCTTCGCGACACCGTCGCCCAGTCCATGGAGCTGGCCGTCACCGATCCGCTGACCGGCCTGAATAACCGCCGGTACATGATGGGCCAGCTGGACACCCTCTTCGAGCGGTGCGCCTCGGGGGGCGAGCCTGTGTCCCTGATCCTGCTGGACATCGACTTCTTCAAGAGGGTCAACGACACCTTTGGCCATCCGCTCGGGGACGAGGTCCTGCGTGAGGTGGCGGTTCGACTGGCCGCCACCGTCCGGGCCATGGATCTTCCCTGCCGCTATGGCGGCGAGGAGTTCGTGGTGGTCATGCCCGCCACCAGGCCGGCGGACGCCGCGCGTGTGGCGGAACGTATTCGCGCGGCCATTTCCAGCGAGGCGTTCGAGATCGGGGACCACTCGGTTCCGGTCTCGGTCTCGATCGGGGTCGCGGCCAGCCAGGGGGGCGAGGACAGGCCCGAGTCCCTCCTGCGGCGTGCGGACGAGGCGCTCTATCGGGCCAAGGCCGCCGGCCGAAATCAGGTGATCGTCCACGGTTGACGCGGGGGCGAGCTCTCCCCCGGGGATGGCGGATCTCCAAATGAAAACGCCCGGCTCTCGCCGGGCGCCCTGTCTTTCGGACGTGGCCGTCCTACTTGATCTTGCCTTCCTTGAACTCGACGTGCTTGCGCGCGATCGGATCGTACTTCTTCAGCACCAGCTTCTCGGTCATGGTGCGCGCGTTCTTCTTGGTCACGTAGTAGAACCCGGTGTCGGCCGACGAGTTCAGCTTGATCTTGATGGAGGCGGGCTTCGCCATGGTCGGTCCTCGCGGGGCCGGTCACGCCGGCAGGGTTCCTAAAGAGCGCGGGAAAATACGAATCCCCGCCGCAAAGTCAATCGCCGGGGCCCAGTGATCTCAAAGCTCCCTCGGGCGAGACGGTCCCATCCGGAAGCGCATGTAGGGGATCGGCCGGCCTGGATTGTCCAGGCGCTCCCGGGTCTCCTGGATCACGGCGCGCGTCACTGTGGGCAGGGGAAGCTCAAGGGCGTCCTCCAGCTCGAACCAGGCGATCTCTTCAAGTTCCCCGCAGTCCGGCTGCCGCTCAAGGCTGATCAGCCGTTCGGCGTCGGCCATCAGGAACCAGGTGTCGAAGCGCTTGCCGACATTCGGCGGGGTCACCGCCCGGTAGATGATGGACAGGGCTTCGAGGTCGGGCTGGACGCCCTGCTCCAGAAAATCGCGCCAGGGCCCGGCGATCGGGCGCGGCGCTGCGGGGCGGCCCAGCAGGAGGCCGGCCTCCTCCCAGGTCTCGCGGATCGCCGCCTTGCCGAGGGCCCGGCCCTTGTTCAGGGGCATGTAGGCCTCGAACTTCCCGGCCACTTCCGGACGAAGGTCCGTCGCCGCCGGGGCGCGGAAGTCCGCCCGGTCGATCCGCCCGCCGGGGAAGACCCAGAGGTTGGGCATGAAGTTATGCCCGCCGTGCCGCTTGCCCATCAGGACGCGGGGCTTTGGCCCGTCCCGCCGGATGATGAACAGGGTCGCGGCGTTGCGGGGCCGCACGGCCTTGGCCCCCTCAGGGCGCATGGGCGTGCGTTCAAGGACTCGGTCGGGCTGGAGGGCGTCACTCATTGGGGGAGTTTAGGCCCTGCCGCCCCCTCTGCAAGCAGGACCTTCGCGAAACAGTGCGGCCGTCACCGCCGCTTGCCCTTCCGCACCCCGTGCGGCGGGCCGCCACGGCGGCGCGCGTCCACTGCGCCCGGACGGCGGGGCCCGCGCCCCCGCGGCGGGGGCGGCGCACCCTTTACGGGGTCGCTCAGCATGTCGCACAGGAGCCCGCCGGTGACAGGCGTCGCCTCCACCAGGCGGACCTCCACGGGCATGCCCAGGGGCCAATGGGCGCCCGACCTTTCGCCCACCAGGGCGTGGGCGGCCTCGTCGTGCACGAAGAACTCGCCCCCCAGACGCGAGATCGGGACCAGCCCGTCCGCCCCCGTCTCGTCCAGGCGAATGAACAGGCCGAACCGGGTCACGCCGCTGATCCGGCCGGTGAAGGTCGCCCCCACGCGGTCGGCCAGGAAGGCGGCGACATAGCGGTCTATGGCGTCGCGTTCGGCGGCCATGGCCCTGCGCTCGGCGGCGGTGATCATCTCCGCCGTGCCCTTCAGCTGGGCGATGTCGCGATCGGTCAGTCCGTCATCCCCGAATCCGAGGGCCCGGATCAGGCCCCGGTGGACGATCAGGTCGGCGTACCGGCGGATCGGCGAGGTGAAGTGGGCGTAGCGGTCGAGGTTCAGGCCGAAGTGGCCGATATTGTCGGTGTCATAGATGGCCTGCATCTGGCTGCGCAGGACGACCTCGTTGATGATCGCCGCGCTGGGGCTCTCGCGTGTTTCCGACAGCAGGCGGTTGAAACGTTCCGTCCGCGGCGCCTCGCCCTTCGACCAGGGCAGGCCCAGTGTGGCCAGGAAGTCGGCCAGGGCGTGGACCTTTTCCTGGCTGGGGCTGTCGTGCACGCGATAGATCAGAGGGGTCTTCCTGGCCTCAAGGGTCTGCGCGGCGCAGACATTGGCCTGGATCATCATCTCCTCGATCAGCTGGTGCGCCGGCAGGACCGCGCGGGCGGAAATCGCCGCAATCCCGCCCTCCGCATCCATCAGGATCCGCCGCTCCGGGCTCTCGATCGCCAGCGGCGAGCGCCTTCGGCGGGCCTCCAGCATCACGGCGTAGGCGTCATAGAGGGGCTTCAGCACCCGCTCCATCAGGGGGCCGGTCACGTCATCGGGCCGCCCCTCGATCGCCGCCTGGGCCTGTTCGTAGGACAGCTTGGCCGCAGAGCGCATCAGCCCCCGCACAAAGCGGTGGCCCGTCTTCCGGCCTGAGGCGTCGAACACCATGCGCACGGCCAGGCAGGCCCGGTTCTCGCCCGCCCTCAGGCTGCACAGCCCGGCCGACAGGCGCTCGGGCAGCATGGGCTCCACCCGGTCGGGGAAGTAGACGCTGTTGCCCTTCTCGCGCGCGGTCCGGTCGAGGGCCGAGCCCGGGCGGACATAGGCGGCGACGTCGGCGATGGCGACCCAGACGATCCATCCGCCCGGGTTCGAGGCGTCGTCGTCGGGCTCGGCGACGACGGCGTCGTCATGGTCTCGGGCGTCGGGTGGATCGATGGTCACCAGGGGCAGGTCGCGCAGGTCCTCCCGGCCTTTCAGATCCGGCTCCCGGGCCGCCTCAGCCTCGACCTCCGCCGCCTCCGGGAAGCCGGTAGGTATCCCGTGGGCGTGGATGGCGATCAGGGAGGCGGCGCGAGGGTCGTCCTCCCGGCCCACGCGTTCCAGGATCTCGCCCCGGTGAAGGCCGAACCGGCGTCCTCCGGGGGTCAGGCGGGCCACCACCAGGTCGCCGTCCCTCAGGTCGGTCGGCCCCGCGCCCTCGATGAGCACCTGGTCCTTGGAGCGCCGGTCGACAGGCTCCACCCGGACCTGACGCGCCGACTTGCGCACGACGCCCAGCATCCGGTGAACCGCCGCGCCGAGGCGCTTGATCAGTCGGGCTTCGACCTCTCCCGCCTCGGTCCGTTCGAACCGGACCAGAAGGCGGTCGCCGCCGCCGGAGCTCCGGCGGCGGCCTCGCTGCGGTCCGGCGCCAGGCGCACCAGGGGAGCGTCCTCGCCCTTGGCCAGGCGCACCATCAGCTCGCCGTCCGTATCGCGTTCGATCACCTCGGCGACGCCGACCGGCGGCAGCTCGCCCTGAAGCGCCACGCCCTTGCGCCCGCGGCGGCCCAGCTCGCCGGAGTTCTGCAGGTCGCGCAGCATGTCCCGCAGGGCGATGCGGTCGGCGCCCTTCAGGCCGAAGGCGCGGGCGATGTCGGACCGGTCGGCCTCGCCGGACTCGCGGATGAAGGCGATGAGGGTGGCGCGGTCCGGCAAGCCCTGCGGCGGGCGGCTTGTCATGCGGGAGGCGCTGTGCGTGCGGCGAGGGGGGCGGGGTCTGGCCATGCCCCCAGACTAGACCGGTTCTCAGGATTCCGGTGAAGACTTCCTGACCGCCGCAGTCCTGGGCTTGGCCGCCGCCCGCGCCTTGGGAGCCGCCTTCGCCTTCGGGGCGGCCTTCGTCTTCGGGGCCTTCGCCTTGGGCGCCGCCCTTGGCCCGGCCCCCGCCTTCGCCTTGCCCTTGGCGGGCGACTTGCCGGCCCGGGCGGCGATCAGGGCCACCGCCGCCTCCAGGGTCAGGGTCTCGGCGTCCTCGCCCCGCGGGATGTTGGCGTTGGTCGCCCCATGCTTGACATAGGGGCCGAAGCGGCCGGCGAGGATCCGCACCGGCGCGCCGTCCTCGGGATGGGCGCCCAGTTCGCGCAAGGCCGCCGCTGCGCCTCTGCCGCCCCGGCCCCCCGCCTTTTTCTCGGCCAGCAGGCTCACGGCCCGGTTGACGCCCACCTCGAAGACCTCGTCCACGCCCGGCAGGTTGGCGTACACCCCCGCATGCTGGACAAAGGGCCCATAGCGCCCGATCCCGGCCAGGATGACGCCGCCATCCTCCGGATGCAGGCCCACCTCGCGGGGCAGTCGCAGCAGCCTGAGGCCCTTCTCAAGGTCCATGGCCTCGGGCGACCAGCCCTTGGGCAGGGAGGATCGTTTCGGCTTCTCGCCCTCGCCCAGCTGGACAAAGGGCCCGAACCGGCCGGACTTCAGGAAGACGGTGAGGCCCGTCTCCGGATCGGTCCCCAGTTCCCGGTCGCCGGAAGGCGCGTCGCCCTCCTCGGAGGGCGGGCCGAACTTCCGGGTATAGCGGCACTCCGGATAGTTGGAGCAACCGATGAAGGGTTCGAACCGGCTGGGCTTGAGCGAAAGCTCGCCGGTCCCGCACGTCGGGCAGGTCCGCCCCCCCTCGCCGGGGAAGAGAAAGGGGCCGAGGGTGGCGTTCAGGGCCTCGATCACGTCACGGGTGGGCTGCTTCAGCACCTCCGCCGTAGCCGGCTGGAACTCGCCCCAGAATTCCCGCAGCAGGGCCTTCCAGTCGAGGTCGCCCGCGGACACCTGGTCCAGCTTCTCCTCCAGCGCCGCCGTGAAGTCGTACTCCACGTAGCGGTTGAAGAAGGACTCCAGGAACACGGTGACCAGCCGTCCCTTGTCTTCGGGGATGAAGCGGTTCTTCTCCATCCGCACATAGCTGCGGTCCCTCAGGACGGACAGGATGGAGGCGTAGGTCGAGGGCCGACCAATGCCCAGCTCCTCCATCTTCCGCACCAGGCTGGCCTCGGAATAGCGCGGCGGCGGCTCGGTCAAGTGCTGGTCGGCCTTCGCCTTGCGCACCTCCGCCACTGCGCCCTCGGTCAGGACCGGCAGCCGGCCGCCCTCCTCGTCCTCCGGGTCGTCCCGACCCTCCTCATAGACCTTAAGGTAGCCGTCGAAGAGGATGACCTGTCCCGTGGCCCTCAGGCCGGTGCGACCGTCCGGGGTGGCGAGGTCGACCGTGGTCCGCTCGATCCGGGCGGACTCCATCTGCGAGGCCAGCATCCGCTTCCAGATCAGCTCGTAGAGCCGGCCCAGGTCCCCCTCCAGCCGGAGGGAGCCGGGGTTCCGGGCGAGGCTCGTCGGCCGGATCGCCTCGTGGGCCTCCTGGGCGTTGCGGGCCTTGGTCTTGTACTGGCGCGGGGCCTCCGGAAGGTAATCCCCCCCGAAGAGGCCGGAGATGACCTGGCGGGCCTCCTGAAGGGCCTCGGGCGCCGACTGGACGCCGTCGGTCCGCATGTAGGTGATCAGGCCGACGGTCTCGCCGCCGATGTCGATGCCCTCGTACAGCTTCTGGGCGGCCTGCATGGTGCGCTGGGCCGAGAAACCCAGCTTGC
>JBJTEN010000118.1:0-4783 GCA_046092925.1 Phenylobacterium sp.
GCCGCTCATGGTCTGCTGGCCAACAAGGGGCTCGGCCAGCATTTCCTGCTCGACCTCAACGTGACGCGGAAAATCGCCCGCCTCTCGGAGGTCGGTCCCGCGGATCATGTGCTTGAGATCGGTCCGGGACCGGGAGGCCTCACCCAGGCCCTCCTCGAGACCGGAGCCAGGGTCACCGCCATCGAGCGGGACCGCAGGTTTCTGCCCCTGCTCCACCCCCTCTCCGAGGCCTTTCCCGGCCGGCTGGACATCATCCTTGAGGACGCACTGCGGGTGGATGAAATGGCGTTGGCGGGGCCGGAAGGTGCGCACGTCGTATCCAACCTGCCCTACAATGTCGGCACTCCTCTGCTGATCAAGTGGCTCACAGGACGGTTCCGCCCCCGCTCAATGACGCTGATGTTCCAGCGGGAGGTGGCGGACCGGATCGTGGCGAAGCCAGGAGACGAGGCTTATGGCCGGCTGTCAGTCCTGGTGGCGGCCGTCACCGACGCCCGGCGGGTCCTTGATGTTCCGGCCCGAGCCTTCACGCCGCCGCCACGCGTGGATTCCGCAGTCGTTCGACTGACCCCACGGCCGACGGTCATTTCTGCGTCGAGGCTCACAGCGCTGCAGAAGGTGACCAGCGCGGCCTTCGGGCAGAGACGGAAAATGCTCCGGGCCGGGCTGCGCGCACTCGGCGGAGAAACGCTTTGCCGGACGGCGGATGTGGACCCCTCAGCAAGGCCCGAAACCCTTGATCTTGACGCCTTCCTGCGGTTGGCGGACGCGCTGCTCACGAAAGCTTGATCACGGCGAGATGCAGGCCTAACGTTTCCCCGCCCAATGACGATTCCGGAGCCGTCGTGGCCTCGGGGCGTCTCGTTGGTCATCTCGGGAGAAACGTAATGAAGAAGATTGCTCTGACCGTGGCGGCTCTGGCTGCAGTGACCTCCCTGGCCGCGTGCGGCCAGCCCGCTCAGGAAGCCGCTGCGCCGGCCGAAGCTCCGGCCCCCGCTGCCGAGGCTGCTCCGGCCGTTGATCCGGCCGCGCCCGCGGCGGCCGCCGCCGACGCCGCTGCTGCGGCTCCTGCAGACGCCGCCGCCGCCGCCCCCGCGGCTCCGGCTGCTGACGCGGCCATGGCCGAAAAGAAGTAAGTCGACATTCGACGTCCGTCTGTCGGACGTCGGAACCCGCATTCAGGAGGGACCGTCCCATGGGGCGGTCCCTTTCCTTTTGACGGCGAAGTCTGGCCGGGAGACACCGTCAGCCCAGCTCTGAAGGAAACCTCTCGGTATCGACACTCGCCTGCATGGCCGGCGCGTATCGCAGGCCGGAGACAGTCGTCTCGTTCACAGTCCGGTCGACACGCCCAATGATGTCCTCGGAGATGCGGAGATCCGAGGCGGCCATGTCCTCGCGCATGTGCTCCGGCCGGGTCGTTCCGGGGATGGGAACGAGGGTCGGGTCCTTACGCAGAAGCCAGGCCAGGCAGAGCTGGGCGGGCGTACAGCTGGCATCCCGGGCTATGGCCTCGAACTGCGCCAGCAAGGCGAGGTTGCGCTGGAAATCCTCACCCTGGAAACGGGGCATTCCGACCCTGAAATCGCCCGGGTCCAGGCGCGCCACATCCCGCACCCCTCCTGCGAGAAAGCCTCGTCCCACCGGGCTGAAGGCCACGAAAGTCACGCCGAGTTCCCGGCAGGCGTCAAGGACGGCGACTTCCGGGTTCCGGGTCCAGGGTGAGTACTCCGTCTGGAGGGCGGCCACGGGATGCACGGAATGCGCGCGGCGCAGGGTGTCCGCCGAGACCTCCGAGAGGCCGATAGAGCGGATCTTGCCCTCCGACACGAGATCCGCGAGCGCTCCGACGCTGTCTTCGACCGGCACGCGCCGATCCCAGCGGTGGAGGTAATAGAGGTCAATCACGTCCACACCGAGCCTCTGCAGGCTTTCCTCGCAGGTCGCCTTCAGGACCTCGGGACGTCCATTGAGCTCCCTTTGCTCTCCCCGGGAAAGGCCGCACTTTGAGGCAAGGACGATCCGGTGCCGGTGAGGTCGGAGGACCTCGCCAATCAGTCTCTCGTTATGCCCCAGACCGTAGACCGCGGCGGTGTCAAAGAATGTGCAACCTGCGTCGAGGGCGCCGAGCAGCACCTCCTCGGCCTGCGCCCTCGGCGGAGGAGGACCGTAGGCGTGGGACAGGCTCATGCATCCCAGGCCAATCTCCGACACATCGAAGGGGCCAAGCCTGCGGGTCTTCATGGGGTGCTCCGGGCTGGGGAGGGCGTTATTGTCTCCGACGCAAGCCGGCGAACAAAGTCCGGCAGCCAGGGATTGCGGGACGGCTTCATGCGCTCGGCCCGATAGACGTGCCCGAGGTCCGCATAGGCGCGGTCGAAGTCCTTGTTGACGATGATGTAGTCATACTCGACCCAGTGTTCGATCTCCTCCCGCCCCCCCTCGAGGCGACCACGGATGACGGTGTCGGAGTCCTGAGCCCTGGCGTTGAGCCGGCGCGCCAGATCCGCCCAGGAGGGCGGCAGGACATAGATGCTGACGCTGTCCTGAGGCATCGCCTCACGAATTTGCGCGGCGCCCTGCCAGTCGATGTCAAACAGGACGTCCTGGCCCGCCGCCAGCGCCGCCTCGACCGGAGCCCGGGGCGTGCCATAACGATTGCCGTGGACGTTCGCCCACTCCAGCAGTTGGCCGCCCCCGATCATGTCATCGAAGTGTTCCGGGCTGACGAAAAAATACTCCCTCCCCTCCTCCTCGCCGGGGCGCGGCGCGCGGGTCGTGGCGGATATGGACAGAATGAGGTCCCCGTGGTCCGCAACCAGCCGCCGCGAGAGAGAGGTTTTGCCTGCGCCAGAAGGACTGGAGATCAGGAGCAGAAGGCCCCGGCGCTGGACCTCCCAGGGCCGCGCCACATCCGTCTGTGTCATCGTTCACTCCACATTCTGGACCTGCTCCCGGAACTGGTCGATCACCGCCTTCAGATCCAGCCCGGTCTTCGTCAGGTTCGCCACAGCCGCCTTTGAACAGAGCGTATTGGCCTCTCGCATGAATTCCTGGGTCAGGAAATCGAGTCGGCGTCCTGCAGGACCGCCCTCCTGCAACAGCTGACGTGCGCTGGCGAGGTGACCGTTCAGCCGGTCAAGTTCCTCGCGGACATCGGCCTTCACCGCCAGGGCCGCCCCCTCCAGGAAGGCCCTGTCCGCCACCTCGGACGCCTCTCCCGCCAATTCGGTCAGCCGCCGCAAAAACCGGCTGCGGATCGTTTCGACCTGCTCGGTCGCGCGCTGAGCCGCCTGGCCGACCAAGGCCTCGATCTCATCCAGCAGGCTGAGGAGAACCTCCCCCATCCGCCGGCCCTCCTCCAGTCTTGCGATCTTCAGCTGATCAAGGGCCTCAAGAGCGGCATTGGCTAAAAGGGCGCTGACCTCCGCCAGCGCCTCCGGATCCGGTTCGGCGGGTTCGGCCTCGATCACTCCCCGGATCGAAAGGAGTCCGTCGAGACTGGGGCGAAGCACCCGCCCTTCGGCGACCAACGGCTCGGCCGCCTCAAGAAGCTGACGGGCGAAGGCGAGGTTGATCCGTGCCGGAACCTCGGAGTCAAGCCGCCGTGCGGTCACCGAGACAGAGACCTGTCCACGCTGGAACCGGACCTGGGCCCCCTCCCGCGTCGCGCGATCGAGAGACTCGAAACCCGCCGGGCCGCGGAAACGCACTTCCAGGCTGCGACCATTCACTGACCTGGCCTCCACGAACCAGGACAATCCTCCCGCAGCGCCCTCCGCCCGGCCAAAGCCGGTCATGCCGCTCAGCTCCGCCATCTTCAGTCGGCTCCGCTTCTTGCACGCTCCAGGGCCCTCCAACGCGCCACGTTGGCGTTATGACCTTCGAGGGTTTCTGCGAAGGCGTGCCCTCCGGAACCGTCGGCGACAAAGTAGAGCTCCCGGCTCTGGATCGGGTCCAGAACCGCCTCAAGGGAGGCCCGGCCGGGATTGGCGATCGGGGTCGGCGGCAGACCGGCATGGGCATAGGTGTTCCAGGGGCTGCGGTTGGCCAACTCGGAGGCCCGAATTCCGCGCCCGAGGGGTTCGCCGAGGCTGACCGCGTAGATCACCGTCGGGTCGCTCTGAAGGCGCATCCCGAGCCTGAGCCGATTCACGAAGACCGCCGCCACCCGGCGACGCTCATCCTTCTGGCCTGTCTCCTTCTCCACGATGGACGCGAGGATGACGGCCTCACGCGGTGAGGACAGCGGCAGGCCGGGCTGACGATTGGCCCAAAGCCGTTCGAGGAGGGCTTCCTGATCGGCTCGCATCCGATCCAGGAGGGACTGCCGCGTATCGCCCCGATTGGCGCGATAGGTCTCCGGCAGGAGCACGCCCTCTTCGGGCGTCTCGACATCGCCGGTCAACCAGTCCACCGCCCGGAGCTCCCTCACGATCATGGCCGAGGTCAGGCCCTCCGGCAGGGTGACGCTGCGGATAATGGTGCGTCCCGCCTCAAGGTCGGAGAGAATCGAAAGAACCGTGGCCCGGGAGCGGATGGCGTACTCCCCCGCCTTGAGCGCGCGCGATGCGCCGGTCGCGCGTGCCAGGACATGGAACACCAGGCTCGAGCGGATCACCCCCGCCGAATGCAGGGCCTCCGCCGCCCCGGCCACCCCGGATCCACGTGGAATCTGCACCAGGGTCTCCGAACCCATTCGGGCCTTCGGCCCGGGTCCCAGCGCCACGACCAGGGCGAGGACCAGCAAGGCCCCCAGAACACCGGCGCCGATCAGAAGACG
>JBJTEN010000119.1:0-2911 GCA_046092925.1 Phenylobacterium sp.
CTTCCAAACGGAGCGTGCCACTGTCTATCTCCTAGCGCGTCGCGTGCCGGCGGCGGATGATCATCTTGTCCGTCGCCTTGTTCTTGCGGGTCTTCTTGCCCTTGGTCGGCTTGCCCCACGGGGTGACCGGGTGACGGCCGCCCGAAGTGCGGCCTTCGCCGCCGCCGTGCGGGTGGTCGACCGGGTTCATGGCGACCCCGCGGACGTGAGGACGACGCCCCTTGTGGCGCGAGCGCCCGGCCTTGCCCAGGACCTCGTTCATGTGGTCCGGGTTCGACACGGCGCCGACCGTGGCCATGCAGGCGTCCGGAACCATGCGCAGCTCGCCTGAGTTCAGGCGGATCTGAGCGTATCCGGCGTCACGGCCGACCAGCTGGGCGTAGGCGCCGGCCGAGCGGGCGATCTGGCCGCCCTTGAGAGGCTTCAGCTCGATATTGTGGATGATCGAGCCGATCGGCATGGCGCGGAGCGGCATGGCGTTGCCGGGCTTCACGTCGGCGCGTTCGGAGGCGATCACCTGGTCGCCGGCCTTGAGGCGCTGCGGAGCCAGGATGTAGGCCAGCTCGCCGTCCGCATAACGGATCAGGGCGATGAAGGCGGTGCGGTTGGGATCGTACTCGATCCGATCGACCGTACCGACCACATCGAACTTGCGGCGCTTGAAGTCCACCTTGCGGTAGAGGCGCTTGGCGCCGCCGCCACGGAAGCGGACGGCTACGCGGCCTCCGCCGCCCCGGCCGCCCGTCTTGGTCAGCCCTTCGACGAGCGCCTTCTCCGGACGACCCTTGTGGAGCTCGGACCGGTCGATCAGCACCAGGGTGCGGCGGCCGGGCGAGGTCGGATTGTACTGTTTCAGAGCCATCGCTTCAGAGCCCCGTGGTGATGTCGATGGACTGGCCCTCGGCCAGGGTCACGACAGCCTTCTTGACATCGGAACGACGGCCTTCCCGACCGCGGAACCGCTTGGTCTTGCCCTTCACGTTCAGGGTGTTGACCTTGGTCACAGAGACCTTGAACAGCACCTCGACGGCGGCCGCGATCTCATCCTTGGTGGCGTCGCCGGAGACGCGGAACACGACCTTGTTCTGCTCGGACAGCAGGGTCGCCTTCTCTGTGATCACCGGAGCCAGGATGGTGTCGTAATGACGGGCGGAGGGGGTGGCCATTATGCGGCCTCCTTCTCGGCAAAGCGGGCGTTGATCGCCTCGACCGCATCCTTGGTCAGGACGAGGGTGCGGCGACGCAGCACGTCGTAGACGTTCAGGCCGGCGTTCGGCAGCACGTCCAGGTTCGGGATGTTCCGGGCGGCCAGACGGAAGTTGCCGTCCACCTCAGGACCCGCGATCACCAGAGCGTTGACCAGGCCGATCTTGCCAAGTGTCGCGCGCAGGGCCGCCGTCTTGGCCTCGGGCAGGGCCAGGCTGTCGACGACCACGAGGTCACCGTTCCGGGCCTTGGAGGACAGGGCGTGGCGCAGGGCCAGGGCGCGGATCTTCTTGGGCAGGTCGAAGGCGTGGCTGCGGACCACGGGCCCGTGGGCCTTGGCGCCGCCGACGAACTGGGCCGCACGGCGCGAGCCGTGACGGGCGCCGCCGGTGCCCTTCTGCTTGTACAGCTTCTTGCTGGTCCGGGAGACTTCGTTCCGGACCTGGATCTTGTGCGTCCCGGCGCGCCGCTTGGCGAGCTGCCAGGTCACGACCCGCTGCAGGATGTCTCCGCGGATCTCCTCGATCCCGAAGATGGCGTCGGACAGTTCGATGGAACCGCCCTTCCCGCCGTCGAGCTTGATGACGTCGAGTTTCATTATTCCTGACCCTCGGCTTGCGGAGCCTCTTCAGCGGGGGCCGCCTCGGCGGCGGGGGCCGCAGCCTGCCGGCCTTGCGGAAGGCGCCAGGCGTCGGGACGCCGGCGGGCGGAGCCTTCACGGCGTCACGGATGCGAACCCACGAGCCTTCCGAGCCCGGGACGGAGCCCTTGACCATGATCAGGCCGCGGTCGGCGTCGACGCGCCAGACGGTGAGGCCCAGGGTGGTGACGGTTTCCTGGCCCAGATGGCCAGCCATCTTCTTGCCCTTGAAGGTCTTGCCGGGATCCTGACGCTGGCCGGTGGAGCCATGGGCGCGGTGCGACACGGATACGCCGTGGGTGGCGCGCATGCCGCCGAAGTTCCAGCGCTTCATGGCGCCGGCGAAGCCCTTGCCGATGGTGGCGCCGGTGACATCCACCTTCTGGCCGACCACGAAGTGATCCGCCGTCAGCTCGGCGCCAACCTCAATCAGGTTCTCGGGGGAGACCCGGAACTCGACGACCTTCTGGCGGGGCTCGACCTCAGCCTTCGCGAAATGGCCGCGCAGGGGCTTGGTGACGTTCTTGGGCTTGCGGAGCCCCGCGCCGAGCTGGAGGGCGACATAGCCGTCACGCTCTGCGGTGCGGTGGCCGGTCACGGCGCAACCGTCAAGGCTGAGGACGGTCACGGGCACATGGACCCCATCCTCATCAAAGAAGCGGGCCATGCCGAGTTTCTTGGCGATCACGCCGGTACGCATCGACCGATCCCCCTTACAGCTTGATCTCGACGTCCACACCAGCGGACAGGTCGAGCTTCATCAGCGCATCGACGGTCTGCGGGGTGGGATCGACGATGTCGAGCACGCGCTTGTGCGTGCGGATCTCGAACTGCTCGCGCGACTTCTTGTCGATGTGCGGCGAGCGGTTGACCGTGAATTTTTCAATTTGGGTCGGCAGGGGGATGGGCCCCCGGACGGTTGCGCCGGTGCGCTTGGCCGTGTTCACGATCTCGCGCGTGGAATGGTCCAGCACGCGGTGATCGAAGGCCTTGAGCCGGATGCGGATGTTCTGACGATCCATATCGCTCTTAAGTTCCCCTACAGACGGCGGTCCGTCCGCGTGC
>JBJTEN010000120.1:0-3906 GCA_046092925.1 Phenylobacterium sp.
TCGGCTTCATGCGGGGCCGCACCCTGAACAACGCCTTCGTCGTCATCGACGAGGCCCAGAACTGCACCTACGTCCAGCTCAAGATGCTGCTGACCCGCCTGGGCTGGCACTCGACCATGGTGGTGACCGGCGACCCCGCCCAGTCCGATCTCCTGCCGGAACTCTCAGGACTCGCCCCGGTCGCCCAACGCCTTGAGGCCGTCGGGAACATCGCCGTTGTGCGCCTGGCGGACCGGGACATTGTCCGCCACCCGCTTGTCGCAGAGATGCTAGGGGTCCTGTGACCCCGGCCGTCAGGGCAGGTCTTCAGCCAGAATCGCCATCTCGAACATGAACGACCCGGCCTCGTCCTCATCCTCAAAGACCACGCCGATGAACTCCTCTCCGACATAGACCTCGGCGGAGTCCTTCTGCCGCGGACGCGGCACGACATTGATCCGCGCGTTGGCGAAGGTGCCGCGAAGGTGACCTTCGATCTTGCGGAGGGTGCGTTCGTCCAAGGGTCTGCTCCGTCGATGTGCTGGCGTCCCGGGATCGGCGACCCCGGCGGCTGATCCGCAGATCAGATGACGTAGTCGTAGACCACATCCGCAAGGGTGTGGTCCATGCGGCGGGCGGGCTCCTCGCCGGGCGGGCAGTTCACACGCCTGGCCGGAACCCCGGCCGCCGTACAATGCGCCGGGACGGGCTTCAGCACGACGGAACCGGATGCGACCTTGGCGTAATCGCCAATCTGGATATTCCCCAGGACCTTGGCCCCGGCGCCCAGCAGAACGCCCCGGCCAATCTTGGGATGACGATCGCCACGCTCGGCGCCGGTGCCGCCCAGGGTGACGCCCTGAAGGAGCGAGACGTCGTCTCCGATCACCGCCGTCTCGCCGATGACGATGCCGGTCCCATGATCGATGAAGACGCCGGAGCCGATCCGGGTCGCCGGGTGGATGTCGACCTGGAAGATCTCGCTCATCCGGCTCTGAAGAAAAAAGGCCATGGTCTCCCGCCCCTGACCCCAGAGCCAGTGCGCAATGCGCTGGGTCTGCAGGGCCTGGAAGCCCTTGAAGAAGAGGAAGGGTTGGAGGTAGCCCTTGCACGCCGGGTCGCGCTCGAAGACCGCCCTCAGGTCCGCTTCGGCGGTTTCCACCAGGCCCGGCGAAGACCGGTAGGCCTGGATGGTGAGATCCCTCAGGCTCATGGCCCGAAGCTCCTGGTCCCCCAGCTTGTGCGCCAGCTGGTAGGAAAGGGCCTCCCCGAGATCGTCGTGGCTCAGGATCACGGCGTTGACGAGCGAGGCCAGCGCCGGTTCCGTGCGGGCGGCGCGCTCGGCTTCATTGCGCAGGGCCGCCCAGACCGGCGGGGCCACACGCGGATCGATCACCTCAAGCTTCTGCGTCATCCGGCTTCTCCCCCGCTGACCGGCGCAGCCTAGCACAGGCCGGCTGCGTCGCGAATCCCCTGCTTGCACCCTCGGTTCCGGGCTCTATGTGAGGTTCGATGTTGAATGAGGCTTAACATGACGCGCCCGTCACGGTTCGCTCCGCCGCCCGCCCCGTCCTTCGGCGCCCCGGTAGCGCAGCCTCCCCAGCCTGAGGTGCTGGCGTTTCTGGCGAGACGCCGGTCCGTCTCGGCGCTCTCGATGGTCGGCCCTGGCCACGCACCGGACGAGATCGCCGACCTCCTGCGCCTCGCCTCCCGGGCGCCGGAGCACGGCAAGCTTGCGCCCTGGCGATTCATCATCCTCGCCGGCGAGCAGAAGGAGGCCTTCGCGGGCCGGCTCGAAGCCCTGGCCCTGGGCCGGGGCGGTGACCGGGCGGCGGGCAAGCTCGCCATGCTGAGGACCCCGCCGACATGCATCGCGGTGGTCTCCAGTCCGAGGGAGTCGGAAATCCCGGAATGGGAGCAGAGGCTCTCCGCCGGCGCCGTCTGTACGACCCTGGTCTTCTCCGCCACCGCCATGGGATACGGCGCCAACTGGATCACGGACTGGTACGCCTATGATCCCGACGCCTGTGCGGTGCTGGGGCTCCAGGGCGAGGAGAAGGTGGCAGGCTTCATCCTGCTCGGCGAGGCCACAGAGCCGCCACGGGAGCGGGAGCGTCCCGACCCCGCCGCCCTCACGAGCGTCTGGCGCGCCTGACTCGCTCAGTCAGCCGCGACCGCGATAGGGCGCTACGCCCTGATCCGGCAGCCAGAGGTCCTGCGGGGGCGCGCCCGTCTGCCAGAAGACATCGATCGGAATGCCGCCGCGCGGGGACCAGTAGCCGCCGATCCGGAGCCAGACAGGCTCGGCGACCGCAACCAGTCTCCGACCAATCATCAAGGTGCAATCCTCGTGGAAAGCTCCATGATTTCGGAATGATGAAAGGAAAAGTTTAAGTGACTTCGACTCCACCAGCCATTCGCCCGGGACGTAATCGATAACCAGGGTCGCGAAGTCGGGCTGGCCCGTCACAGGGCAGACTGAGGTAAACTCCGGCGCGGTGAAGCGCGCAAGATAGGTCTGCCCCCTCTGAGGGTTGGGCACACGCTCGATGACGGCGGCCTCAGGGCTGTCGAAGCCTCCGACGACCCGGCCCAGCTGGGTGACCTGTATCTCGCTCATGAAGGCCGCTTACTCCCGGGGCGACGCCCGGGCAAGCACCCCGGATGGCCTCAGATGATGTAGTCGGGCTCACCCTCGAGCCAGGCGGTGATCGTCTCGGCGGCCTCGGTCGCCTCCACCCGGGTAGTGTCAATCCGGATTTCGGGTGTCTCGGGCGGTTCATAGGGGCTGTCGATCCCGGTGAAGTTCTTGAGTTCCCCGGCCCTGGCCTTGGCGTAAAGTCCCTTCACGTCCCGCGTCTCGGCGACCTCCAGGGGCGTATCGACATGGACCTCGACGAAGTCGCCTTCCGGCATGAGGCTCCGGGCCAGTGCGCGTTCGGCCCGGAAGGGCGAGATGAAGGACACCAGGACGATCAGGCCGGCGTCGGCCATCAGCCTCGCCACCTCGGCGACCCGGCGGATGTTCTCCACACGGTCCTCGTCCGTGAAGCCCAGGTCGCGGTTCAGGCCGTGACGGATATTGTCCCCGTCAAGCAGGTAGGTATGCCTTCCCATCGCGTGAAGTTTCTTTTCCACCATGTTGGCGATAGTGGATTTTCCGGAACCCGATAGACCAGTGAACCAGACGACTCGGCCGCGATGCCCCTTGAGGGCCGCCCGGGCCTGCCGGTCCACGTCCAGGGCCTGCCAATGGACGTTCTGACTGCGACGGAGGGCGAAATGGATCATGCCCGCTCCGACCGTCCTGTTGGTCATCCGGTCGATCAGGATGAAGCCCCCGAGGTCGCGGCTGTCGGCATAGGGCTCGAAGGCGATGGGCGCGTCCGTAGAGATGTTGCAGACGCCACTCTCGTTCATATCCAGTCGCTTGGCGGCCAAATGTTCAAGCGTATTGACGTTCACCCTGTACTTCGGCTCGGTGATCGACGCCGCGACAGTCCGGGTTCCGAGCTTGAGGAGATAGGGACGCCCGGGCAGCATGGCGGCCTCATCCATCCAGACCAGGGTCGCCTCGAACTGGTCGGCCACCCCGACCGGGGCGTCAGCCTGGGCGAGGACATCGCCGCGGCTGACGTCGACCTCATCCGCGAGGGTCAGGGTGACGGACTGTCCGGCCTGGGCCTCGCCCACCTCCGCAGTCCCGGCGATGACCTGCTTCACGCGGCTTTCGCGCCCTGAAGGCGCGATACGGATCCGGTCTCCCGCCCGGACCGCGCCGGCGGCGATGAGCCCTGAGAAACCCCGGAAGTCCAGATTGGGCCTGTTCACCCACTGGACCGGCATGCGGAAGGCGCGTTCAGCCGCATCGTCCCCGACCGGAACGGTCTCCAGCCAGGACAGAAGGGTCGGTCCTGCATACCAGGG
>JBJTEN010000121.1:0-12518 GCA_046092925.1 Phenylobacterium sp.
GAAAACATGTTCGGCCGGATCAAGGACTGGAGACGCATCCACACCCGTTACGACCGATGCGCCCACACATTCATGTCCGCCATCTCCATAGCCGCAACCGTCATCTGGTGGTTGTGAACAATGAGTCCTGAGCCTAGATCACGCCTCCGCCGCAGCCGCCCCTCCCGGGCCGGCCTCAGGCCTCTTCGGCCCAGGCCTTGATCAGCTGGTGGGCGATGGCCATGCCGCCGGGGGCGAAGCTCCCCTTGATCTCACCGGCCAGAAGCGCCCGGGCCTCAGCCCGGGTGTACCAGCGCACTTCGGAGAGCTCAGTCTGGTCAGGGCGGGCGTCGTCGCTGTCGACTTCCGCGATCAGGCCGATCATCAGCGAGTTAGGGAAGGGCCAGGGCTGGGTGGAGTGATAGGTGACGGAGGTCGTCCGGAGACCCGCCTCTTCAAAGAGCTCCCGCGCGCAGGCCTCCTCTATGCTCTCGCCTGGCTCCAGGAAGCCGGCCAGGGCCGAGAACATGCCGGCGGGCCAGACTTCCTGGCGGCCCAGCATGCAGCGGTCTCCATGGACAGCCAACATGATCACCACGGGATCGGTCCGGGGAAAATGTTCGGCGCCGCAGGCCGGGCACTCGCGCTTCCAGCCCCCCTCGACGACCTGGGTCGGCTCTCCGCAGACAGAGCAGGCCCGGTGCCGGCGCCGCCACTCGAACACGCCCTTGGCGGTGCCGACGATGGCGATCTCGCCGGGCGGCAGGCTGGACGCCAGCGTCCGGGCGTCCTCAAAGCGACCCATCCCCTGAAGCGGGCCATCCGTCGGGTCGGCGGAGCCCTCCAGGTCGACGGCGAAGACCGCAGTATCCTTCCAGAGCCCCATGAAGAGAAGGCGTTCCGGGCCGCCTGAAAGGTCTTCGACCAGACGGGACGGAAGGTAGGCGATCTGGGCGCCGCCTGAGGAGGAGCGCTCGACCAGGGCCCGTCCGTTCCAGAGGACAAGTCCCAGAGACTGGTCCGAGGCGAGGCGCTCGGCCAGCCAGGCGACATCCTTCCGATGCTCGCTCGCTCGATCGAGGGGATTGCCCGCAAAGGTGTTCTGGAAGGCGTTCAGAGGCGTGTCTCGGGACATGAGTCGTCTTTTATCCCACAGGAGGTGATCTGCACACGCTTGCGTGCAGGCCTCCGGACCGCGATATAGGCGGTGGAGATCGGCGACGGGCGGACGCCTCGCCAACCCGGTCAGGTCCGGAAGGAAGCAGCCGTAACGAGTCCCGTTCCGGGTCGTTGTCCGGTCTCCACCCAGCCCGAATGGCGATCATGGCCGACGAAGACCTCACGCCCGAACCCGAAGCCCCGGAGCGTGATCCCGACACCGCGGACATGTTCGGCGATCCGCCGCCCGCGCCGGAGCTGACGCCCGGCCCCCGGCCGCCGCCTGCCGCCGCCTACACCGTCATCGCCCGGAAGTACCGGCCGCGCACCTTCGAGGACCTCTATGGCCAGGAGGCCATGGTCAGGACCCTGCGCAACGCCTTCGCGGCGGGACGCATCGCCCACGCCTTCATGCTCACCGGGGTCCGGGGGGTCGGCAAGACGACCACGGCCCGCCTGCTCGCCCGCGCCCTGAACTACCGGACAGACGCCGTCGACGCCCCCAGCCTCGATCTCTCGGCCGAAGGCCGGCACTGCCGCGCCATCATCGAGGGCCGGCACATGGATGTCCTGGAGCTCGACGCCGCCAGCCGGACCGGCGTGGGCGACATGCGCGACCTTCTGGACGGCGTCCGCTACGCCCCGGTGGAGGCCCGCTACAAGGTCTACATCATCGACGAGGTGCACATGCTCTCGACGGGGGCCTTCAACGCCCTCCTGAAGACCCTCGAGGAGCCGCCGCCGCACGCCAAGTTCATCTTCGCCACCACCGAGATCCGCAAGGTTCCCGTCACCATTCTCTCGCGCTGCCAGAGGTTCGACCTGCGCCGGGTGGAGCCCGAGGACATCATCCGCAACCTGCAGATGATCCTGGAGGCCGAGGGCGTGAGGGTGGAGGCCGAGGGCCTGACCCTGATCGCCCGGGCGGCCGAGGGTTCGGTGCGCGACGCCCAGTCCCTGCTGGACCAGGCCATTGTCCAGGCCGAGCCCGGACAGACGGTCCCCGCCGCCCTGATCCGCGACATGCTGGGCCTGGCCGACCGGGCCGGGACCCTCGACCTCTTCGAACATGTCCTCAAGGGCGATCCGGGAGGCGCCGTCAGCGCCTTCCGCCACCTCTACGCCCTCGGCGCCGACCCCGCCCAGGTGGTCCTCGACCTCATGGAGCACGTCCATGGCGCCTCCGTCGCCCGGGCGGTGGGACCGCAGGCCCTGACCCTTCCGAAGGATCAGGCCGCCCGGCTGGCCGCCGCCGGCGCGGCGGTCTCCGCCCCCATCCTGGCCCGCCTCTGGCAGATGCTCCTGAGGGCGCATGAGGAGGTCGGGCGGGCGCCGGATCCCGCTGCGGCGACCGACATGGCCCTCATCCGCCTGGCCCATGCGGCCGACCTGCCCGGTCCGGAGGAGGCGCTGAAGCTCCTGAGAAACGGGGAAACCCCCGGCGGCGGGGTCTCGGGCGGCGGCGGCGTCGCGAGCGCGGCTTCCGGCGGCGCGGCGCGCGCCCTGTCGCCCCAGGCCTCCCTGCAGGCGGCGCCCCAGGCGGAGGCCCGCCAGGGTCCGGTCCTTCAGACTTTCGAGGACCTGGTCGCCCTCATCGATGCAGAGCGCGACATCGCCCTGAAGCTGGATGTCGAACGCTTCGTCCGGCCGATCAGCTTCCGGCCCGGCGTCCTGGAGTTCGAGCCGGCGCCCGGCGCGCCCGCCAACCTGGCCCAGCGCCTGGTCGGCCGACTCAAGTCCTGGACCGGCCAGCCCTGGCTGGTGGCCGCCCAGGGCGGCGGCGGGGCCGAGAGCCTCTGGGAGCGCCAGACCCGCGAAACCCGCGAGACCCGGGCCGAAGTCGCTCAGGACCCCTTCGTGCTGTCCGTGCTGGAGGCCTTTCCCGGCGCCGAGGTCGTCCAGATCCGCAACCTGCCCCCGCCGGAACCCGCCCTCATCGACGACCTGGGGCAGGAGTCGGAAGAGGACTGACGGCCTGGTTCGGCCCTGGAGCCGTCGCCCATCACGGGCGTGAGGCGCAGCCGCAAGCCTCCCGCTCTGCGCGCCGCACCTTCTCCCTGGGCGGAACGACCCGCAGGTCGCGGGGATCGCTGGGGGCGGGTCGGGAAGGGCGGGCCATGGACGCTTGCGTACCGTGGGGGCGGACGGGCTTGGACAGAATCACCCCCGCAGGTGCAGGCTGCAATCCCATTCCGACCCAATGGAGGCAGGGGCCTTGGCCGCGTCCGCCGGACCCGAGATCGAACGGCTGATCAGCCTCCTGTCCCGCCTGCCGGGCCTGGGGCCGAGGTCGGCGCGCCGGGCCGCCCTCGCCCTGCTGAAGCGGCGGGAGCAACTGATGGTTCCGCTTGCCGAGGCCCTGGCTGATGCGGCCGCCAAGGTCCGCGCCTGCCGCATCTGCGGCGCCCTGGACACCCGCGATCCTTGCGCGGTCTGCGCTGACGAGGCCCGGGATTCGGGCCTCATCTGCGTGGTGGAGGAGGCCGGCGCCCTCTGGGCCCTGGAGCGCGCCGGGGCCTTTCGGGGCCGCTATCATGTCCTCGGCGGCCTTCTTTCCGCCCTCGACGGGGTCGGACCGGATGATCTGCGCATCGCATCCCTTGTCTCGCGGGTGAACGCCGGCCAGGTCCGTGAGGTGATCCTCGCCCTGCCCGCCACCGTGGACGGCCAGACTACCGCCCACTACCTGGCCGAGCGCCTCGCCGGCTCAGGGGCCGAGGTCACCCTGCTGGCCCGGGGCGTGCCGGTCGGCGGCGAGCTCGACTGGCTGGACGACGGCACCCTGGCCCAGGCCCTGCGCGCCCGGCGCCCCGCCTGAGGCGTGACAGGCGAACGCTTCGGGCTTAGGAACACTTCATGAACTCTGAACTCCTGATCGTCCTCCTCGGCTTCGCCGTCGCCCTCGTCGCCGTCATCTGGGCCGTTCTGGAGCGGGGCCGGGCCGACCGCGCCGAAGCCCGCGTCCTGGAACTGCAGGCCACCGCCGCCCGGGTCCAGATGATCGAGGAGATGGCCGCCCGCAACGCCGGGCTGTTGCAGGCCGAGGCGGCCGGCGCCATCGCCGACCAGCTCATCGCCCGCGCAAACGAAAGCTTCGACCAGCGCGACAAGCTGGCGCAGGAGAAACTCGCCGGCCAGCTCAGGCCCGTGGCCGAGACCCTGGAGAAGTTCCAGAAGCAGGTGACGGAGATGGAGCAGGCGAGGGCGCAGGAGACCGGCGGCCTTCGCGAGCAGATCCAGGGCCTCCTGAGCGCCTCGAACGCCGCCCGGGACGAGACCCAGAAGCTGACCGCCGCCCTGCGACGGGGCGTCGGCGTCCAGGGTCGCTGGGGCGAGCAGACCCTGGTCAATGTGCTGGAGATGGCGGGCCTGCAGAACCGCTTCGACTTCCTGGAACAGGTCACCCTCAGCAATGGCGAGCGCCGCCAGAGGCCGGACGTCATCGTGCGCATGCCCGGGGGTGGCGAGCGGGTGATCGACGCCACGGTCTCGGTCAGCGCCTTCCTCGACGCCCAGGAGGCCGCCGATGAGGCCCAGCGCGAGGCCGCCCTGGCCCGCCACGCGGACAGCGTCCGGGGCCACATGCGCACCCTCGCCTCCCGGGGCTATCAGGACGAACTGGGCGGCAGCGCCGACTTCGTGGCCATGTTCATCCCCGGCGACAGCTTCCTGGTCGCCGCCCTCGACCGTCAGCCGGACCTGTTGAACGAGGCCATGGCCCAGAAGGTGGTGGTGGTCACCCCCACCACCCTCTTCGCCCTGTGCAAGGCGGTGGCCTATGGCTGGCGCGTGGAGGACCAGGCCAAGGGCGCCGCCGAGATCGCCCGGGTCGCCCGCGAGCTCTACAAGCGCCTCGCCGACATGGGCGGCCACGTGGCCGGGGTGGGCAAGGCCCTGACCCAGGCGGTGGAGAAGTATAACCAGGTCGTCGGCTCCCTGGAGAGCCGCGTCCTGCCCCAGGCGCGAAGGTTCGAGGCCCTCGGCGTGGACCACGAGGGCAAGCCCATGCCGGAGCTGCCGCACGTCGAGGCGGGGGTCCGTCCCCTCGCCCGCCTGGACCCCAAGGCCGGCGACGACGCGGCTTGACGCTGTGCAGGCCCGTCCCTAACTGGCGAAGCCATGGCCCTCCTCGACATCCTCACCGTGCCAAACCCGGTCCTGAAGCAGGTCTCCACCCCCGTCCCGGCGGTGGACGACGACCTGCGCCGGCTGATGGACGACATGCTGGAGACCATGTACGCGGCCCCGGGCATCGGCCTTGCCGCCATCCAGGTGGGGGTTCCGAAGCAGGTGATCGTGATGGACCTGGCCCGCCAGGGCGAGGCGCCCGAGCCGCGCTATTTCGTCAATCCCGAGATCCTGTGGGCCTCCGAGGAGACCGCCCCCTACGAGGAGGGCTGCCTGTCGGTGCCCGAGGTCTATGACGAGGTGGACCGCCCCGCCCGGGTGAAGCTGAAGTATCTCGACTACCACGGCGAGGAGGTGATCGAGGACGCAGAAGGCCTGTTCGCCGTCTGCATCCAGCACGAGATGGACCACCTCAAGGGCGTGCTCTTCATCGACCACCTGTCGAGGCTGAAGCGCGAGCGCGCCGTCGCCCGGGTGCGCAAGCTGGCCCGCACGGGCTGATCCAGCCCCTCCGGTTCCCTCACCGCCGCGGGAGGGGTAAACCCCGGTCATGCGCCTCGCCTTCCTCGGAACCCCGGACATCGCCGCCGCCTGCCTCGACGCCGTGGCGAAGGCCGGTCACGAGGTCGCCGCGGTCTACGCCCAGCCGCCCGCGCCCCGGGGACGCGGGCAGGCCGTGCGCCCCTCGCCTGTCCAGGCCCTGGCGGAGACCCTCGGCCTGCCGGTCCGGACCCCCGCCTCCATGCGCGACCCCGCCGAGGTCGAGGCCTTCCGGACCCTGGACCTCGACGCCGCCGTCGTGGTGGCCTACGGCCAGATCCTGCCCCGCGAGGTGCTGGAGGCCCCGCGCCTGGGCGCCTTCAACCTGCACGCCTCCCTCCTGCCCCGCTGGCGGGGCGCAGCGCCCATCCAGCGCGCCCTCATGGCCGGCGACACTGAGACCGGGGTCCAGGTCATGCGCATGACGGAGGGGCTGGACGAGGGGCCCATCCTCTCTACCGCCCGCCTGGCCATCGCGCCGGACGAGACCGCCGGGACCCTGCACGACCGGATGGCCGAGGCTGGCGCCACCCTGCTGGTCACGACCCTCGCGGACATCGCCGCCGGCCTGGCGGTGGAGACGCCCCAGGCCGCGGAGGGGGCCACCTACGCCAGGAAGATCAGCGCCCGGACCGCCCGCCTGCGCTGGACCCGGCCGGCCGCCGAGCTGGACTGCAAGATCCGCGGCCTGTCGCCCTTCCCCGGCGCCTGGTTCGAAGCGCCCGGCCCCCGCGGCCCCGTCCGGGTCAAGGCCCTGCTCAGCCAGGCCGAGGCCGGGTCCGGGGCGCCCGGCGAGGTGCTGGATGACGCCCTCCTGGTCGCGACGGGCGAGGGCGCGGTGCGCCTCTTGCGCCTCCAGCGCGAGGGCCGGGGCCCGCAGGACGCCGCCGACTTCCTGCGCGGCCTGCCCCTGCCCGCCGGGACCAAGCTGGACTGATGCCCCGCTACCGCCTGACCCTCGAATACGACGGCGGCCCCTACAAGGGCTTCCAGGCCCAGGGCGACCTGCCCACGGTCCAGGGCGCAGTGGAGCGGGCGGTCCTGGCCTTCACGGGCGAGAGCGTGCGCCTGCAGGCTGCGGGGCGCACCGACACCGGCGTCCACGCCACAGGCCAGGTGGTCCACGTGGACCTGTCGAAGGCCTGGCCAGCGGACACCGTGCGCAACGCCCTCAACGCCCATCTTGTCGACGACGCGGTGGTGGTGCTGGACGCCGAAGTCGCGCCGGAGGGCTGGCACGCCCGCTTCTCCGCCACCGAGCGGCGCTACCTCTACCGCATCCTGAACCGTCCGGCGCCCCCGGCCCTGGACCGGGGCCGGGTCTGGCACGTCAAGGCGCCCCTGGACGCCGACGCCATGCACGCCGCCGCCCAGGTCCTGGTGGGCCATCACGACTTCACCACCTTCCGCGACCTCGCCTGCCAGGCGAAGTCGCCCCTCAAGACCCTGGACGTCGCCGAGGTCAGCCGCAGGGGCGAGGAGGTCTGGCTCAGCTTCGCCTCGCGCTCCTTCCTGCACCGGCAGGTGAGGTCGATGACCGGCACCCTGGCCGAGGTGGGGATCGGGCGCTGGACCGCAGCGGACGTGACGGCGGCCCTCGAGGCGCGGGACCGGCGGGCCTGTGGCCCTGTCGCTCCCGCCGCAGGCCTCGTCCTGACCGGCGTGTCCTACGCCGACGGCGGGGCGGCGAAGTAGCGGCGGATCAGGGTCTCGTAGACGGCCTGCAGGCGGCGGATCTCCTCCACCGGCGCCCGCTCGTCGACAGCGTGCATGGTGCGGCCCACCAGGCCCAGCTCCACCACCGGGCAGAGGGCCCGGATGAAACGGGCGTCAGACGTACCCCCCGTGGTGGACAGGTCCGGCCTCTGTCCCGACACAGCCTCCACCGCGCCGGCCACCAGTTCGGTGAAGGGCCCCTGCTCGGTCAGGAAGGCCTCGCCGCTGATCGCCGGGGTCAGGGTGATCGTCCCGGGGAATCCCTCCGCCGCGCGGTCGGCCTCGGCCTGGATCCAGGCGGCGAGGTCCGCGCCCCTGTGGGCCGGGTTGAAGCGGATGTTGAGACGGGCCGTCGCCACCGCCGGGATGAGGTTGGTCGTGGGGTTGCCCACGTCAATGGTGGTGACCTCCAGGTTCGAGGGCTGGAAGTCCGCATAGCCCTCGTCCAGCACCCGGGCCTGCAGGGCCGCCAGCAGGCGGATCAGGACCGGCACGGGATTGGCCGCGCGGTGCGGATAGGCCACATGCCCCTGGATCCCCTCGACCCGGATCCCGACATTGATCGAGCCCCGGCGCCCGATCTTGACCATGTCGCCGAAGCTCTCGGCGCTGGTGGGCTCGCCGACGATGCAGTGGTCGATGACCTCGCCCTCGGCCATCAGGGTCTCGACCACTCGCTTGGTGCCGTCGAGCGCTGCGCCCTCCTCGTCGCCGGTGATGAGGAAAGACAGGGAGCCCGTCACCGCGCCCTCGGCCAGGGTCGAAGCGGCGGCTGCGGCGAAGGCGGCGATGGCGCTCTTCATGTCCACGGCGCCCCGGCCGATCAGCACCCCGTCGACGATGTCGGCGGCGAAGGCCTCGCGGCTCCAGGCGGCGGCGTCGCCCACCGGCACCACGTCGGTGTGGCCGGCGAAGCAGAGGTGGGGCCGGGCCGTCCCGATCCGGGCGTAGAGGTTCTCGATCTCGCCGAAGCGCATCCGACGGCAGGTGAAGCCCAGGCCCGCCAGGACCTGCTCGACCACGTCCATGGCCCCCGCGTCGGCAGGCGTCACCGAGGGGCGCCGGATCAGTTCGCGGGTCAGCTCGACGGCGTCGATCCCGGCCATGGGCCTAGTCCCTCAGAAGCTCGTTGATGGAGGTCTTGGCCCGGGTGCGGGCGTCCACCGTCTTCATGATCACCGCGCAGTAGGTGCCGGGCAGGCCCTCGTGCGGGCTGGGGCGGCTCCCGGACATGACCACCGAATAGGGCGGCACCTCGCCGGTGAAGACCTCGCCGGTCCGGCGGTCGATGATCGGGGTGGTGGAGGTCAGGTAGACGCCCATGGACAGGACGCTGCCCTCGCGCACGATCACCCCCTCGGCCACCTCGGAGCGGGCGCCGATGAAGCAGTTGTCCTCGATGATGGTCGGGTTGGCCTGCAGGGGCTCCAGGACCCCGCCGATGCCCGCGCCGCCGGACAGGTGCACGTTCTTGCCGATCTGGGCGCAGGAGCCAACCGTGGCCCAGGTGTCCACCATGGTCCCCTCGTCCACGAAGGCGCCGATGTTCACGAAGGACGGCATCAGCAACACGTTGCGGGCGATGAAGGCGCCCTTGCGCACCACACAGCCCGGAACGGCGCGGAAGCCGGCGGCCTCGAACCGGGATTCGCTCCAGTCCTCGAACTTGGTGTCGACCTTGTCCCAGTAGGGTCCTGGCCCCGAAGCATGATGCATACGGTTCGGGTTCAGGCGGAAGGACAGGAGGATAGCCTGCTTGACCCACTGGTGGGTGGTCCAGGCGCCGTCCTCGCCCCGTGTGGCGACGCGCAGGTCGCCGCTGTCGAGCTGGCGCAGGGTCTCGTCCACGGCGATCCGCACCGGGCCGGTCGTGGCGGTGGAGACCTGGTCGCGCGCCTCCCAGGCGGCTTCGATCTCGGCGCGGAGGTCGGCGTAGGTCAGGCTCATCAGGCGGTCTCCCGGAGGCGGGCGTGATTGAGGAAGGGCGTGAGCTTGGTCGTCCGATGGTGGACGAAAGGCGCCTCCGAGGCCAGCGCCCGGGGCCCCACCAGCACGGTGGTCATGCCGAGGTCATGCGCCGGCTTCAGGTTGCGCTCGGAGTCCTCGAAGAAGGCGGTCGCGGCGGGATCGAGACCATGGCCCTCGATCATCCGCAGGAAGCCCAGCGGGTCGGGCTTGGGCGCAAAACCGAAGGAATGGATGTGGAAGACCTCGTCGAACAGATGGGTCAGCCCCAGGTGGCCCAGGACCCGCTCGGCATGGAAGCCATCCGCGTTGGTGAAGATCAGCCGCCGGCCGGGCAGGCGGGCCAGGGCGACCAGCAGCTCCGGGTCATGCGCCAGGGCGTCCAGGCTCAGGTCGTGGAACAGGGCGTGGAAGTCCTGCGGGTCCACCCCGTGGTGGCGCATCAACCCGCCCAGGGTCAGGCCATGCTCGGCCATATACTTCTTCTGCAGGGCGAAGGCGGCGTCCCGCTCCAGCCCCGTCACCTTCATGACGAAGGCGGTCATGCGGCTCTCGACCTGCCGCATGAAGCCGGACTCCTCCGGGTAGAGGGTGTTGTCCAGGTCGAACAGCCAGGTGTCGATATGACCGAGGTCCGGGATCATCGGGTGATCAGGGTTCCCGACCCGTGCTCGGTGAACAGCTCGACCAGCATGGCGTGAGGACGGCGGCCATCCAGGATGACCACCGCCTCGACCCCGGCTTCGACCGCGGCGATGGCGGTCTCCAGCTTGGGAATCATGCCGCCGGAGGCGACCCCGGAGGCGATGGCGCTGCGGGCCTCGTCCACGGACAACTGGCGGATCAGCTGGCCGTCGGCGCCGAGAACCCCCGCCACATCCGTGAGCAGGAGCATGCGCTTGGCCCGGAGGGCCCCGGCCAGGGCCCCGGCCACCGTGTCGGCGTTGATGTTGTAGGTCTGGCCATCCTCGGAGACCCCGATGGGCGCCACGACGGGGATGTAGTCGTGTTCCGCCGAGATCAGGCCCTGGATGAGCTGGGGATCGATGCGCGTGGGCTCGCCCACAAAGCCCAGGTCCACGACCTGCTCGATCTGGCTGTCCGGGTCCTTGCGGGTGCGGGTCGCCTTCTCCACGGTGATCAGGCGGGCGTCCTTGCCGGAGAGCCCGACGCCCCGGACATCGGCTTCGGCGCCGGCCAGGGTGATCCAGTTGGCGATCTCCTTGTTGATGGCCCCGGACAGGACCATCTCCGCCACCTCCATGGTCGCCTGGTCGGTCACACGCAGGCCGTCCACAAAGGTCGATGTCACGCCCGCCTTGTCCAGCATGCGCGAGATCTGCGGGCCGCCACCGTGAACCACCACCGGGTGCAGGCCCAGAAGCTTCAGGAGCACGGCGTCTGCGGCGAACAGGCGTGCGGTCTCCTCCTGGCCCATGGCGTGCCCGCCGTACTTGATGACCACGATTTCGCGGTCGTACTGCTGGATGTAGGGCAAGGCCTCCGCCAGGGTGCGGGCGGTCGCCCAGCCCTGCGCTTCGTCGCCTTCGCGGGTGGCTGAAGTATCGCTCAAGTCCCGGACCTCCTGCACGGCTCGCGCGCTCCGATACCGGACCCGGGACGCCCTGTCACCCGCTGGTCGCCCTGTCACCCGCGCGGGTCGCCCTTGGCGGGGCCCGCGTGCTACAGGCACATCCTCAGCACCCGGAGCCCCGAATGCGTCCCATCGCCGCCCTCGCCGCCGCCCTCGCCCTCACAGCCCCGCCGTTGGGCGCCGCCACGGTCGCCGTGACGGCTGACCGCATGATCGATGTGGCTTCCGGCGCTGCAATCGAGCGTCCTCTCCTGGTGATCACCGACGGCCGGATCACCGCTGTAGGTCGACAGGGAGACCCTGTTCCCGCCGGAGCCCAACGGATCGACCTGCCAGGCGTGACGCTGACGCCCGGCCTGATCGACATGCATGTGCACATCACCTACTCGCCCCTCTTCGGCGGCTACAACAGCCTTCTCTTCACCGACTCCTTCTGGCCCGTGATCGGGGTGGCTCATGCAAGGGCCACTCTCGAGGCGGGCTTCACCACCATCCGGAACGTCGGGTCGGAGGGCTATGGCGACGTGGGCCTGAAGCAGGCCATCGAGGCCGGGTTCGTGCCCGGCCCGCGCATCGTTCCGGCCGCCTACTCCATCGGCGCCACCGGCGGCCACTGCGACTCCACCTTCTTCCCGCCCTCCATGGACGAGCAGGGGCCCGCGGTCGCCGACGGACCGGACGAGGTCCGGAAGAGAGTCCGGCAGATGCGGAAGTATGGCGCCGAGGTGATCAAGATCTGCGCCACGGGCGGGGTCTTTTCCCGGGGCTCGTCCCCGGGGGCGCAGCAGATGACCCTAGAGGAGATGAGGGCGGCCGTCGAAGAGGCTCGCGCCGCCGGAATGAAGGTGGCCGCACACGCCCATGGCGCCTCGGGGATCCGTCAGGCCATCGAGGCCGGAGTCGACACGATCGAACATGTCAGCCTCGTCGACGACGAGGGAATCCGGCTCGCCGCCCGCCACGGCGCCTGGTTCTCCATGGACATCTACAACACCGACTACACTCAGGCGGAGGGTGCGAAGAACGGCGTGCTGGAGGAGAACCTCCAGAAGGACCGGGACGTCGCCCTGGTCCAGCGCCAGAACTTCCGGAAGGCTCTGAAGGCCGGAGTGAAGATGGTCTACGGCACCGACGCGGGGGTCTATCCGCATGGCGACAATGCGAAACAGTTCGCCACCATGGTCCAGTGGGGGGCCACGCCCCTCCAGGCCCTTCAGTCGGCCACGATCAACGCCGCCGAAGCCCTGGGCCAGGCCGGCCTGGTCGGCCAGATCAAGCCGGGCGCCTGGGGCGACCTGGTGGGGGTGAAGGGCGATCCCCTGACCGACATCACGGTCCTGGAAAGGCCCGTCTTCGTGATGAAGGGCGGGGAGACGGTCCGCCGCCCCTAGATCCGGCGCCCCCTCACCCCGCCTCGCGGTGAGCTCCCCCGCAGGGG
>JBJTEN010000122.1:0-6699 GCA_046092925.1 Phenylobacterium sp.
CTGATCGACATGCGCACGCCCGGCGTCGAGACCCGCCCCATCCTGCTGATCTCGGGGTCCTCGCCCTTCTGCGAGACCTTCTTCACCGACGTGAAGGTTCCGAAGGAGAACCTGGTCGGGCCGCTGAACGGCGGCTGGACGGTGGGCAAGCGCCTGCTCCAGCACGAGCGGAACGGCCTGTCCGGCGGCGGCGACGGCCGTCCGCGCTTCGACACCGGCCACCTGCGCGACGTCGCCCGGCGCTACTACGGCCAGGAGGACGACGGCCGGCTGGCCGACGCGGATTTCCGCACCCGCCTCGCCGTCCACGACATGGACGCCCGAGCCTACGCCCTGACCCTTCGCCGGGTCGCCCTGGAGGCGCGCAGCGCCAATGGTCCCTCGGCGGCCACCTCGATCATGAAGAACGCCAACTCCCGGATCATGACCGACCATTGCGAGATGATGATCGAGGCCATGGGCCTGGCGGGTTCAGGCTGGTCGGGCGAGGACTTCACCGACGAGGAGCGGGAGGCCGGGCGCATCTACCTGCGGGTCAAGTCCAGCACCATCGCGGGGGGTTCCTCCGAGGTGCAGAACAACATCATCTCGAAGCGGATCCTGGGCCTGCCTGACCCGAGCAGCCACACCTACTGAAGGCGGGAGGATTGGTAGGCCGGCTGGGACTCGAACCCAGGACCATCCGATTAAAAGTCGGATGCTCTACCACTGAGCTACCGGCCCTCGCGCGGCGCGGGAGCGCCGGTCGAAGCGGCGCGGACCATAGGGCGGGGGCGATGTCGGGGCAAGGCCATCGGAAAGTCTGGTCAGGGGCGCCGGATGGCGCCAGAGTTTTCGCCATGAAGCTCCTTCTGCCGGTCCTGCTTGCGGTGACGCTGTCCGGATGTGCGACCATGACCGCCCCTGTCCGTGGGGAGGTGCAGGACGGCGTGCAGGTGACCCAGGAAGGGTTGGGGACGGCCCTCACTTCCCCCCTGCGCGACGTCAATCTGGTGCGGGAGGCCATTCCCAAGGTGCTCCAGGACGCGGCACGCGCGCCCTATGCGCGGCCGGAACCCCTGACCTGCGCCCGGATCACGGCGCTGATCCTGCCGCTGAACGGGGCCCTGGGTCCGGACCTGGATGAACTGGTGATCGACGAGACAGGCCTGGGGGAAAGAGGCGGAGAGGTCGCCCTCGACGCCATTGCGGACTTCGCGTCCAGCGCCATCCCGTTCAGGGGATGGGTGCGCCGGCTGTCCGGCGCCGCAGAGCACGAGCGGCGGGTGCAGGCGGCCATCGACGCCGGCCAGGCTCGCCGCGCCTACCTGAAGGGCCTTGGGGAGCATATGAAGTGCTCCGCTCCCGCGGCGCCGACACGCAAGAGAACGGGATCGAGGCGCTAGGCGGATCCAAGGCCCCGCGCCCCTGCAGCCCGACAGCACACCCGGGTCCGGGATCAACCGGCCCCTGACATTCCGGGGCTTTCGCCCCTGTCCCCTTCCGCAACAGGGGCAGGAGCGGGCTCCGCGGCCAGGGGTCAGACTGCGTGGGTGAGAGGCGGAGAGTCTAGGACGCCGGGTGGAGCCGGGCGCGGAAATCCCGGCGGAAGGCGTCGAAGCGCCCCTCGGCGATCGCCGCCCGCATGGACGCCATCAGGGCCTGGAAGAAGGCGATATTGTGCCAGGACAACATGACCTGACCAAGAATTTCCTCTGATTTTACGAGGTGATGGAGATAGGCCTTCGTGTAATCCCTAGAGGCGGGGCACTCGAGGGTCGGGTCCAGCGGCGTGTCGTCTTCGGCGAACCTGGCGTTCTTCAGGTTGACGGGGCCAGCCCAGGTCCAGGCCTGTCCATGACGGCCGGAGCGGGTTGGCAGGACGCAGTCGAACATGTCGACCCCGCGGGCGACCGCCTCCACAAGGTCCACGGGCTTGCCGACGCCCATGAGATAACGGGGCCTGTCTGCAGGCAGGAAGCCGGGTGCATAGTCGAGCACCCGGCACATGGCGTCATGGCCCTCCCCTACGGCAAGTCCGCCGATCGCATAGCCATCGAAGCCGGCCTCGATGAGCCGTTCGGAGGATTCCCGGCGCAGATGTTCGAAGGTCGATCCCTGCTGGATGCCGAACAGGGCCTGTCCCTCCCTCTCGCCGAAAGCGGTCTTGGAGCGGCGGCCCCAGCGGTCTGAAAGACGCATGGCGGCGGCGGCGGCAGGCTCCTCCGCCGGCCAGGAGACACACTGGTCCAGCTGCATCACGATATCGGCGCCCAGGCGGTCCGCCTGGATCTCGATGGAGCGCTCCGGAGTCAGGACGTGCCGCGAGCCATCGATATGACTGCGGAAGGTCACGGCCTCTTCCTTTACCTTCGAGATGCCGGCCAGGGACATGACCTGGAAGCCGCCGGAATCGGTCAGGATCGGGCCGTCCCAGCGCATGAACCGGTGAAGCCCGCCGAGGCGCTCGAGGCGCTCCGGCCCCGGGCGAAGCATCAGGTGATAGGTGTTCCCCAGAATGATGTCGGCGCCGGTGGCGCGGACCTGGTCCACCGTGAGGGCCTTGACGGTCGCCGCAGTCCCTACCGGCATGAAGGCCGGGGTCCGGATATCGCCCCGCCGGGTCCGCAGGACTCCCGTCCGGGCGGCGCCGTCGGTTGCGTCGATATCGAAGGCCGGGGCGCTCATTCAGCCCTCCAGAGCAGGCTGGCGTCGCCGTAGGAGTAGAAGCGGTAGCCCGATGCAACGGCGTGCGCATAGGCGGCCCGCATCTCCTGCAGCCCGGCGAGGGCGCTGACCAGCATGAAGAGGGTCGACTTGGGCAGATGGAAATTGGTCATCAGGGCGTCCGTGACCCGGAAACGTCGCCCCGGCGTGATGAAGATGTCGGTTTCGCCGGTCCAGGCTTCAAGTCGGCCGTCCTCGCCTGCAGCGCTCTCAAGAAGTCGCAGAGAGGTGGTGCCGACACACACCACCCTTCCGCCCGCCGACCGGGCGGCGTTGATCTGGTCCGCGGCCCCAGGCGTGATCTCCCCCCACTCGGCATGCATGCGGTGCTGGCTGACGTCCTCGGTCTTCACCGGCAGGAAGGTGCCGGCGCCGACATGCAAGGTCACCCTGGCGAGGCCGACGCCCGCCGACTCCAGTCGCTCGAGGAGTTCAGGGGTGAAGTGCAGTCCGGCCGTCGGCGCGGCGACCGAGCCCTCCCGACGGCCATAGACGGTCTGGTAGTCGCTGCGATCGCGGTCGTCCTGCCGTCGCTTCGAGGCGATGTAGGGAGGCAAAGGCATTTCGCCGACCCGGGCGATGGCGGCGTCAAGGTCTGGACCCGAGACAACGAAGTCGAGAGTGAACTCCCCGGCCTCGCGCTTCTCGACGACCACGGCGGACAGATCGCTGAATCGCAACTCATCGCCGGGCGAGACCTTCTTTCCGGGCCTCATGAAGGCCCGCCAGGTCGCGTCCGACACCCGCTGGTGGAGGGTGGCCTCCACGGCGATGTCCGACCCTTGCCTGAGTCTGCGCCCCTTCAACCGGGCCGGGATCACCCGGGTCTCGTTGACCACGAGGACATCGCCCCGGCGCAGCAGGGACGGAAGGTCCCGGACCTGATGGTCGGAGAGGACGCCGCCCGGCCGGACCTGGAGCAACCTGGCGGAGTCGCGTGGCTCCGCAGGCCGCAGGGCGATGCGGTCTTCGGGAAGCTCGAAGTCGAAATCCGAGAGCTGCATGGACGGGGCTGATGCCTGCGGCGATCCCCGCGCGTCAAGCGGTCAGGCGTCCGCAGCCACCTTCATCGAGACGATCCTGCCCGGCGCGCGAGGCGGCTCGCCCTTGGGCAGGGCGTCGATGTGCTCCATCCCCTCGGTCACCACGCCCCAGACCGTGTACTGGCCGTCGAGGAAGGTGGCGTCGTCGAAGCAGATGAAGAACTGGCTGTTGGCCGAGTTCGGGTTGTTGGTCCGAGCCATGGAGCAGACGCCGCGGACATGGGGCTCACGGGAAAACTCAGCCGGCAGGTTAGGCTTGGAGGAGCCCCCCATCCCGGTTCCATGGGGACAGCCGCCCTGCGCCATGAAGCCCGGGATGACGCGGTGAAAGAGGACGCCGTCGTAAAAGCCCTCCCGCGCCAGCTCCTTGATGCGGGCGACGTGCTGGGGCGCAAGGTCGGGACGGAGCTGGATGGTGACCCGGCCGGTCTCGGTATCGAGCAGAAGGGTGTCTTCGGGTTCCATTACTTCACCTCCGAGGGAATGCTGATGGCGCAGGCCGTGAAATCCGCGCCGAGACCAGCCCTGACGCGGGCGACCTCGGCGGCGAACCAGGGACTGCGGGGATCGATGACGCGCACCTTCGGGCGCGAGCCGGGCGGCATGTCGGCCAGAACCTGGACCTTGGTCATCGTGTCCTGTGGCGGATCCACAGGCTCGCCCGTCTTGATCGCCCGGACAACGTCAAGGCCTGAGATGACCCGCCCAAAGGCGGTGTATCGCTTCTCCAGGGACGGATAAGCCTGGCGCATGAGGAAGAACTGGCTGTTGGCGCTATCCGGCGCACCGCCCCGCGCCATGCCCGCAACACCGGGGCAGAACAGGGCCCACCCTGAAATCCGGCCATCCGCCGTCATCGGCATGAGCTGGGAGCTCTGGGTCATCACCGGCAGGGGGCCGATGAAACCGATCTCCGCCACCGCCTGGTCCGCCACGCGGACAAAGGGCGTGTCCATTCCCCTCCGGAAGGTGAACTCGGCCGCGAGGTCCGGCAGGTCGCTGCCGCCCGTACCATTGTCCAGGGGATCTCCGGTCTGAGCCATGAACTGGTCAATGACCCGGAAGAAACTTCGTCCGTTGTAGAAGCCCTGGCGGGCCAGATCCCTCACCCGCACGACATGGGCCGGCGCCGCGAGCGGGACAAGCTCAACCAGGATGCGTCCCCTGTTCGTGTCGATGACCAGAACGTCCTGGGGGTCCGGCGACCGGAAGTCAGAGGCCGAAGGCGTGGCGGGCGACGACGCAGCCGCCAGGGAGGCGGTCGCCAGGGACGACATCGCCAGGGTCAGGAGGAGGCCTGCGGCGACGACCGATCGGACAGCGAACCTCAACGTCCCACCTTGGCCAGCAGGGCTTCCTTCACCCGGGGACTGACAAACTTGGTGACGTCGCCGCCCAGGGTGACGATCTCCTTCACCAGCTTGGAGGCGATGGCCTGATGGCGAGGATCCGCCATCAGGAAGACCGTCTCGATCTCACGATCCAGCTGCTGGTTCATGGCGGTCATCTGGAACTCGAACTCAAAGTCGGCAACGGCGCGCAGGCCACGGACAATGACGTTGGCCCCAACCTCCCGCGCAAAGTGCATGGTCAGGCCCTCGAAGGGCTGAACAACGATCTCGGCCCCGCCGGTCAGGGCCGCCGCTTCCGCCTCGACGATGGCGACCCGTTCCTCGAGGGTGAACATCGGGCCCTTGCCGGTGTTGATGGCGACACCGAGAACCAGACGATCGACGAGCTTCACGGCGCGGCCGATGATGTCGGTATGGCCGTTATGGATCGGCTCGAAAGTGCCCGGATAAAGGCCCACACGCTTCGCCATCGAGGTTCCCCCAACATCAACGCGACTGCGCCTGTCGCCGGGTTGAAGGGGTCTGGCAAGAAAAAACTCCCGCCGCTCTGCTCCGGCGACGATCAGATCCCGGTTTCCGCCGGCGGCGCCTCGTCCTCGCCGCCGCCCGGATCGGCAAGCCGCTCGACCGAGACAAAGCGCTCCTCTTCGGTGGTCCGGAAAATGATGACGCCCTGACTGTTGCGACCGACAACCCGGATTTGCGCGACCGGCGTCCGGATCAGCTGGCCCTGATCGGTCACCAGCAGAATCTCGTCATGCTCCTCCACCGGGAAGGAGGCGGCCAGCCTGCCGCCCCGGCGGGACAGATCCTGGGCCAGCAGACCCTGCCCGCCCCTGCCGGTGCGACGGAATTCATAGGCTGAGGACCGCTTGCCGAAGCCTTCTGTCGAGACGGTGAGGATCTGCTCTTCCGCCGCACCGAGCTCGGCGATGCGCTCCGGACTGATGGGGGCAAGGCCTGTGACCGCCTCGTCCTCGGGCTCCTCGTCGACGACCTGGACCTCCTCGCCTTCCCCGGTCTCGCCTGAGGCGGCGCGGCGCATGGCGTTGGCGTGGCGAATGTAGGCGGCCCGCTCCTCGGCTGAGGCCGGCACGGTCCGCAGAATGGCCATGGAAATGACCTCGTCGCCCTCGGCGAGCCGGATGCCCCGCACGCCGGTGGAGTCCCGGCCCGCAAAGACACGAACATCGTCCACGGCGAAGCGGATGCACCGACCCAGGGCCGTGGTCAGAAGGATGTCGTTTTCCTCCGCCCGGCAGAGCGCGACGCCCACGATGGAGTCGCCCTCGTCCAGCTTCAGGGCGATCTTGCCGTTGCGGTTGATCTGAGCAAAGTCGGACAACCGATTGCGCCTGACGTGGCCCGATCGCGTGGCGAACATGACGTCAAACCCGCCCCACTCCGCCTCGTCCTCCGGCAGGGCGACGATGGAGGTCATGGTCTCCCCCGGCTCGATCGGGAAGAGATTGACGAAGGCCTTGCCTCGCGCGGTGGGCGCACCGACGGGAAGCCGCCAGACCTTGAGCCTGTAGACCTTGCCTCCGGAGGAGAAGAACAGCATCGGCGTGTGGGTCGAAGCCGAGAAGACCCGGGTG
>JBJTEN010000123.1:0-16804 GCA_046092925.1 Phenylobacterium sp.
CCGCCGCCCCTCGCGGTCGGGCCGGACCCCGTCCGCGTGCTCGCCAGCGCCAGGGGACCCTTCGCCACGGCCCCCGCCTCTGGGGCCGCCGCCTGGCCCTGGCGCCGGCCGCAGAGGCGGTGGCCGAGGCGAAGGTTCCCCAGGCGATATCGATCACGCTGACATGGACGGGCCAGACCGCGAGGGTCGCCTGATTGGTGAGGTCGTAGGTGGCGTAGGCGAAGGCGCCCAGCGCCGCCCCCCGGAGCGCCACGGCCCGGATTCCGCCGCCCGCAAGCACTACAGGTCGCACCGCCAGGAAGGTCAGACCCGTCACGTACATCACGTAGAAGGCGGCCGCTGCGTCCAACCTCAGCTCCGGCGCCAGGAGGGTCCCCAGCGCGGGCTGGTAAAGTCTCGAGAACATCTGGGTCAGCCACAGGGCGTCGAGGACGCCGAACGCCGCGCCCACGCCGATCCAGGTCAATATCCAACGCATCGCCTCTCCTCCGGGTTCGAGATCGACAGGCTGCACCACCGCGCGCGCGGGCGCGAGTCCTGACTTCGCCTCTTCGTCGTCCGAAGCCGTCGGCAGGGCCTTGCATAGCCCGGGGCTCTCAGGCCATTGGAGGCGTCAGGCAGCCGTTGCGGCGGCCCGTTGAGGTCTCCGGGAGTCTGCGTGTCCGAGAATGAATCCCCATCGCCCGCCCGCCGGATCGTCGTGATCGGCGCCGGCGCTGCGGGCCTTTCCGCAGCCTGGCGGCTGGGCGAGATCGCCCAGGTCACGGTGCTGGAGGCCGACGGCCGCCTGGGCGGCCACGCCAACACCCTCGACGCCCCGGGACCGCGGGGCGACACGCCGGTGGATACGGGGTTCATCGTCTATAACGAGGACAACTATCCCAACTTCACGGCCCTGCTGTCGTACTTCGGCGTGGCCAGCCAGCCCGCCGACATGGGATTGTCCGTCTCCCTCGACGCGGGCGCCCTCGAGTATTCCTCCAACGCCCTCCTGGCGCAGAAGCGCAATCTCCTGCGTCCCCGGTTCTGGCGGATGATCTCCGACATCCTGCGCTTCTACCGCCGCGCCCCCGACGACCTCCGGCGGCTGGAGGGATCCGGGACCAGCCTGGACGTCTACCTGGCGCAGGGTCGCTATGGCCGCGCCTTCCGGGATGATCACCTGCTGCCCATGGCGGCGGCGATCTGGTCCACCCCCCTGGACCGTATCGGCGACTACCCCGCCGCTTCCCTGATCCGCTTCTTCCTGAACCACGGGATGATGACCGTGACCGGGCGCGGGCTCTGGCGGACGGTGACCGGGGGGAGCCGTTCCTACGTACGCAGGCTGACGGCGGCTACCCGCGCCGACTTCCGCACCGGCGTCCGGGTGGAGGGTCTCACCCGCTCCGCGGACGGGGTCCGGGTCCGCCTGGCTGACGGGGCGATCCTCGACTTCGACGAGGCCGTGCTGGCTGTTCACGGCGATTCCGCTCTGGCCTTGCTTGAGGACCCGGCCCCGGAGGAAGCCGCCCTGCTCGGCGCCTTCCGCTACGCCCGCAACCGGGTGATGCTGCACCGCGACCCGGCTCTCATGCCGCGACGCCGCGCCGCCTGGACGGCCTGGAACCACATCGGGTTCAGCGACCGGCCCGGCGAGGGGCCGGTGACCTACTGGATGACCTATCTCCAGAGCCTGAAGGACGCCGGCGACCTTTTCGTCACCCTCAATCCCCCCGACGGCTTCACGCCCCGAGACCTGGTGGCCGAGATTCCCTACGAGCATCCGCTGTACGACGCCGCGGCGATGGAGGCCCAGACCCGGCTCTGGTCGCTGCAGGGGGTGCGGCGCACCTGGTTCTGCGGCTCCTATTTCGGACATGGCTTCCACGAGGACGCGCTGCAGTCCGGGCTCGCCGCCGCCGAGGACATGGGCGCCCCGCGGCGCCCCTGGACCGTCGCCGGCGAGTCGTCGCGCATCCACCTTCCCCACGGGGCGGGAGGCTGACGTTTGATCGCCTCTGGCATCTACGCCGGTGTCGTGACCCACGCCCGTCTGCGGCCGCGGCCTCACAAGCTGCGCTACCGTATCTTCATGCTGTTGCTGGACCTGGATGAGCTGGACGCCCTCGACGCGGGGCTGAAGCGGTTCGCCGTGGATCGCTTCGCCCTGACGGGCTTCTCCCCCGGGGACCACCTGGACCACTCGGGCCGGGATCTCCGCCAGCAGGTGCAGGCCATCCTGACGGATGCAGGGCTCGAGGGCGGCGGGCCGGTCCGGCTTCTGGCCATGCCCAGGATCCTGGGCGGCGTCTTCAATCCGCTGACGGTCTGGTTCCTGCACCGGCGGGACGGCGCCCTCTCGGCGGTGCTCTACGAGGTCCGCAACACCTTCGGCGAGAGCCATAGCTACCTGATCCCCGCCGCACCGCAGGGGGGAGAGGTCCTCACCCAGTCCATCGACAAGGGATTCTACGTTTCGCCCTTCATGGACATGGACCTGGCCTACGCCTTCCGGATCCGGCCGCCGGGGGAGCAGGTCGCGGTGTCCATCGATGTCTCCGACGCCGAAGGGCGCGTCCTGACCGCCGCCTTCGCCGGTGAGCGGCGCGAGATGACCGACGCCAACCTGCTGGCTGTCTGGCTCGAGCGCCCCATGACCAGCCTGGGCGTCCTGGCGGCCATCCACTGGGAGGCCCTGTGGATGTGGCTGAAGGGCGAGCCGATCCGCCGCCGGCCGCCGCCGCCCGCGTCTCCCGTGACCCTGGCGCCCGCCGCCCTGCCGGAGCCCTGAACGACTTGTCGTGAACCTCTCATTGATTCCCGACGGTCCGCCCCCACCTCAGGAACGGCGTCCCTTGGGTCCTGGAACGGAGACGGCGTTGGCCGAGCTAATCCTGAAGATCATCGCGGCGGGGGGGCTCCTGGGGGTCGCCGCCCTCATGTTTGCCGAAAACCTTTTCCCGCCCATCCCCTCCGAGGTGATCCTGCCCCTGGCCGGATACGCCGCCGCCAGGGGCGACCTCCCCCTGGCCGGCGTCATCCTGGCGGCCACCCTCGGCGCCGTGGCGGGCGCCTCCTTCTGGAAATGGGTCGGGCGACGCATCCCTGAACCCGGGCTGAGATCCTGGATAGACAGGCACGGCCGCTGGCTGGCCCTGGAAGTCCGCGACCTTGACCAGGCCAAGGCCTTTTTCAAGCGATGGGGCGGCCCGGCCGTCTTCTTTGGACGTCTCGCCCCGGGCATCCGGACCCTCATCTCCCTGCCGGCGGGCGTCCTTCGCATGCCCTGGGGGGTGTTCCTCGCCTGGACGACGGCGGGCACCTTTCTCTGGACCCTGGCCCTCACCCTCGCCGGCGTCTTCCTGGCTTCCCGCCACGACCAGGTCGCCGCCTGGCTGGATCCCGTCACCGAAATCCTGCTCGGCCTCCTGCTGGTCGCCTATCTGTGGCGTGTCTGGAGCCGGAGGCGACGCGACAGGGCCGCCTGAAAGCGCTTTTCTCGGCGCCTCCGGCGTGCTCCTCTCCCGGTGGTCCGGGGAGATGCAGGGATGGGATCGCGCAAGGGGGTTTGCCTGGTGATCGGCGCCGGCGACGGGCTGGGCTCTGCGGTGGCGCGGGCCTTCGCCGCCGAGGGACTTGCGGTCTGCATCACCCGCCGCGCCCGGAACCTGGAGCGTCTTCAGGCCCTGGCGGACGAGATCCGCGTCGCGGGCGGCGAGGCGCACGCCTTCGGCTGCGACGCCCGCGACGAAACCGAAGTCATGTCTCTCTTCGAACGCATCGAGGCGGAGATCGGACCCCTCGAGGTGGTGGTGTTCAACATCGGCGCCAATGTCCGCTTCCCGATCGTGGAGACCACCTCGCGGGTTTTCACCAAGGTCTGGGAGATGGCCTGCTTCGCCGGCTTCCTGGCGGGACGCGAGGCGGCCCGGGTCATGGCGCCGCGGGGGCGCGGCACCCTGATCTTCACCGGCGCCACCGCCTCCCTGCGCGGTCGCGACGGCTTTGCGGCGTTCGCCGCGGCCAAGGCGGGGCTGAGGGCGCTGGCCCAGAGCCTGGCGCGGGAGCTGGGTCCCCAGGGTCTTCATGTCGCCCACGTCGTGGTCGACGGCGCCGTGGACGGGACCTTCATCCGCTCGATCCGCGGAGAGGTGGACGACCTCCTGGCCCGGGACAGCATATTGAAGCCGGAAGAGATGGCGGCCAGCTACGTGCACCTGCACCGGCAGCCTCGATCCGCCTGGACTCATGAACTGGATCTGCGGCCCTGGTCAGAGACCTGGTAGGCCGGGAAGGAGCCCTCCATGACCCGCACCGTCGACTTCATCTTCGACTTCGGCAGTCCCAACGCCTACCTGGTCTGGAAGGTCCTGCCCGGGATCGCCGCCCGGGCCGGCGCCAGGGTCAACCTTATGCCCTGCCTGCTGGGGGGCGTCTTCAAGGCGACCGGCAACCAGTCCCCCGCCCAGGCCTTCGGACATATCAAGGGCAAGCTGGCCTACGAGACCCTGGAGACCCAGAGGTTCGTGAACCGGCATGGCCTTTCCGCCTATCGCTTCAACCCCCACTTCCCGGTCAACACCCTGCTGATCATGCGCGGCCTTGTGGCGGCGCGGCGCGCCGGGGTCGAGGACGCCTACCGTGAGGCTGTGCTCTCGGCCATGTGGGAGCAGGGCCTGAAGATGGACGACCCTGAGGTTGTCGCCGGCGTTCTGTCGGCGACCGGGCTGGACGCCCGCGCCCTGCTGGAGGCCGCCCAGGACCCCGAGGTCAAGGCCGAGCTGGCCGCCCATACCGACGCCGCGGTGGCGCGGGGTGTGTTCGGAATCCCGACGTTCTTCGTCGGCGACGAGATGTTCTTCGGCAAGGAGCGTCTGGGTCAGGTCGAGGAGGAACTGGGCCGCACTCGTGCGTAAGGCCGGCGTCCCGGCCCGGAGAGACCCCATCATGCTGCGGAAGCTCGCCTTCGTTTTCGCCCTGTCAGCCCTTTCCCCCGGCAGCCCGACCCTCGCCGCCGACCGCACGGACCCGGCGCGCCTGTCGGCCATCACCCGAGAGCTGGCGTCGGACGCCTATGGCGGCCGCGCGCCCGGGACCCCGGGCGAGGCCCTGACCATAGCCTATCTGGAGGGCGCCTTCCGCGAGCTCGGCCTGGAGCCTGCCGGGGACAATGGCGGCTATGTCCAGGCCGTGCCCCTGATCCGGACCCAGCTGGCCGCCGACGGTCGCTATGCGGTCACCGGACCGAAGGGCGAGGTGGTCCTGACTCCCGGCCGCGACATCTCGTTGATCTCCCTCCTGCCGGTGGACCGCGTGACGATCCAGTCCGCCCCGATGGTTTTCGTCGGATACGGGGTGAGCGCTCCCGAGCGGGGCTGGGACGACTTCAAGGGTGTGGACCTCAAGGGCAAGGTCGCCGTCTTCCTGATCAACGACCCCGACTTCGAAGCGGCGCCCGGGGAGCCCGTCGCCGGCCGTTTCGGCGGCCGGGCGGCGACCTACTACGCCCGCTGGACCTACAAGTTCGAGGAGGCGGTGCGCCGCGGCGCCGTGGCGGCTCTGATCGTGCATCAGACCGAGGGCGCGGGGTACGGCTGGTCGACGGTCCCGGCTTCGGGCGGCGAAGGCTTTGACGCGGCGCGCAAGACGCCCGCCGCCGAGCGCCTGCCCCTGCAGGGCTGGCTGACGGGCGAGGCTGCGGCGGGCCTGTTCTCGGCCGCCGGCCTGGACCTCGAAGTCCTGCGGCGCCAGGCGCGTTCCGGGGACTTCCGCCCCGTCGACCTGTCGGGTCTGACCTTCTCGGCGTCGGTGGGCGTCAGCTTCAGTCGCTTTGAGAGCCGCAACGTCGTCGCGCGTCTGCCTGGCCGCAAGCGACCTCTGGAGAGCGTCATGATCGCGGCGCACTGGGACGCCTTTGGCGAAGGCCCGCCCGACGCCCCGGGGCGGCGCATCCGGCCCGGCGCCGTGGACGACGCCCTGGGCGTCGCCGGGGTTCTCGAGGCTGCCCGGCTGCTGAAGGCGGGCCGGCCCGCGGACCGGTCCATCCTGTTCGCCCTGTGGACCGCCGAGGAGCGGGGGCTGCTGGGCTCGGACTATTATGCGACGAATCCCTCCACTCCCCTGGAGACGATGGCGGCCAACCTGACCCTCGACGTCCTCCAGACCGCCGGTCCGGCGCGGGACGTGGTGCTGGTGGGCGCCGGCCAGTCGGAGCTGGACGACCTGCTGGCCGCCGCCGCGAAGCGGCAGAAGCGCCCCCTCCCCCCGGACGCGCGGCCGGAGCGCGCCCTCTATTTTTCGCGCCGATCACTTCAGCCTTGCCCGCCGGGGCGTTCCGGCCCTGCTGCTGATGGGATTGGGCGGCGGGGCGGATCTGGTCGAGGGCGGCCGCGCGGCTGGCGACGCCTGGGTTACCCGCTACACGGACGACTGCTACCACAAGACCTGCGACGCCTGGAGCCCGGACTGGGACCTGCGCGGGGCGGCGGCGGATGTGGATCTGGTGGTCGACATGGCCCGGCATCTCTCCCGGGCAGGGGTCTGGCCTGACTGGCGGCCGGGCTCCGAGTTCGGACGTCTGCGCGCCGAGAGCGCCGCCAAGCGGAGGCCCTGACTCATTACGGCGCGCCTCCGGACCTCTCCGGACGTTGCGTAAACTCCGGTTCAGGACCATCTTCCGGCCTGGCCGCGCCCGCGCGGCGTCCGCACCGGAGATACCGACGTGATCCCTTCCCGCAAGACTCTCGCCCGGGCCCTGATCGTGGCGGTGGCCCCCCTCTTCCTCGCCGCCTGCGGCGTCAATGCGATTCCCACCAAGGAAGAAACGGCCCGGGCCCAGTGGGCGGAGGTGCAGAACCAGTACCAGCGCCGGGCGGACCTGATCCCCAACCTCGTCGAGACGGTGAAGGGCTTCGCCGCCCAGGAGCGCACCGTCCTCACCGAAGTGACGGAGGCCCGGGCCTCGGCGACACAGGTGAGGGTCGACGCCTCGACCCTGACGGACCCGGCGAAGTTCCAGCAGTACGCCGCCGCTCAGGACCGGCTGTCGGGCGTACTCGGACGCCTGATGATGATCCAGGAGCGTTATCCGGACCTGAAGTCCAACCAGAATTTCCTGGCCCTGCAGTCGCAGCTCGAGGGAACGGAGAACCGCATCGCCATCGCGCGTCGCGACTACAACGAGGCCGTGCGCAGCTACAATCTGGAGTTCAAGACCTTCCCCAATTCGTTCTGGACGGTCGTGCACCGGAACTCGCAGCCCATGCAGATGTTCGCCGCCTCCGACGCCGCGCAGACCGCGCCCTCGGTGAGCTTCAGCCCTGCGGCTCCGAGCCCCCCCGCAACCGCTGCGCCGCCGCCTCCCGCCCCGGCGCCATGACCCGGCGAGGGGCTTCGGACCAGACTCCGGCGCCCGTGATCACGCGGACGGGCGTGTGGGGCCTGCTGGCTGCCTTCGGTGCGGCGCTGGTCCTGCTGAGCCCCTTCGCAGTCCTCGCCGCCCCGACCTTTCCGCCTCTCACCGGAAGGGTGGTCGACCAGGCGGATCTCCTGTCGCAGGACGCCGAACGCGCCCTTGACGCCCGTCTCCGGGCCCTCGAGGAGACGACCGGCCGGCAGATGGTGGTAGCCACCCTCTCCGACCTTCAGGGCTATCCCATCGAGGACTACGGCTACCAGCTCGGCCGGACCTGGGGCATAGGCGACGCCAAGCGGGACGACGGGGTTCTGCTCATCATCGCCCCGAACGAGCGCCGGGTGCGTATCGAGGTGGGCTACGGCCTTGAACCTGTCCTCACGGACAGCCTCAGCTCGGTGATCATCCAGACCCGCATCCTGCCCGCCTTCCGGCGTGGGGACATCGAGGGCGGCGTCGTCGCCGGTGCGACCGCAATGATTGACCAGCTCGCCCTGCCGGAAGGCGAGGCGCGGGCGAATGTGCGGCAGGCCGAGGCGGCGGCGAAGGAGGGCGGCGGATCCTCTTTCGCCACCCTTGTCGTCCTCCTCCTGATCCTCTGGGTCCTGGTGGCGGTCATGCGCGGCGGCGGACGCTCGGCGCGCGCCTTTCGCCGCGCCGGACTTGGCGGACCGGTGATCCTGCCGCCCTTTGGCGGCTGGGGACGCGGCGGCTTCGGAGGCGGGGGTTTTGGCGGCGGCGGCGGCGGCTTTGGCGGCGGCGGGTCTTCGGGGAGCTGGTGATGTTGCTGGACGAGGACGAGCGGCGGCGTGTCGCAGACGCGGTGGCGAGGGCCGAATCCGCGACAAAGGGCGAGATATTCTGTGTCGTCACGCCGGACAGCGGGGACTACCGGGAAACGCCCCTTGCGGCGGCGGCCTTTGCGGCTCTTGCGGCGCCGGTGCTGCTTCTGGCCGGCGGCATACAGGTGACGGCCCCGGCCTTTATCCAGGGAGGCTGGACCGCCAATGCCGTCGGCGCTGCGGCCGGCGCCGCCGCCCGCGAGGCGGTGATGGGCGTCATCCTGCTGCAGGTCTTCCTGTTCCTGCTGGTGCTGATGCTGGCCTGGCTGCCGCCGGTCCGTCGTTTTCTGACCCCCGCCAGCCTCAAGCGCGAACGCGTCCGGCGCCGGGCCTATGAGCAGTTCCTCGCCCGGAGCCTGCAGGCGACCCGGGAAAGGACCGGCGTCCTGATCTTCGTCTCCGAATGGGAGCGCATGGCCGAACTGATCGCCGACGAGGGCGTCGCATCCAGGGTTGAGCCCGGGGTCTGGGATGAGGCCATGGCTCGGCTTGTGACGGGGCTCAAGTCCGGCCGCCCGGCTGAGGGCTTCGAAGCCGCCGTCGCCCTTTGCGGCGAGGTCCTGACAGAGCACTTCCCGCTCGGGGACGGCGACAATCCCAATGAACTGGCGGACCACGTCATCGTAATTCGATAGACGGCGCACTGGCGCCCGCGAGGCGTCCTGACTAAATGCGAGTCAGGGAGAACCTGGAGCGCGGGCATGGCGATTACCTTGAGCGTGAATGGGCGGAACCGCCGTGTGGATGTCGAGGCGGACACGCCTCTGCTTTGGGTGCTCCGCGACACCCTCGGCGTCCTGGGTCCGAAGTACGGATGCGGAGTCAGCCTCTGCGGGGCGTGTACGGTCCATATTGACGGGGCCCCGGTCCGGTCCTGCTCTCTTCCCGTGAGCGCCGTCGGCAAGGGGCGAGTGACGACCATCGAGGCGATCGGAGACTCCGAGGTCGGCGCCCGGGTCCAGAAGGCCTGGTCGGAACTGGATGTCGCCCAGTGCGGCTACTGCCAGCCAGGTCAGATCATGTCGGCGACGGCCCTGCTGGCCTCGAACCCGCGGCCAAGCGCCGAGGAGATTGATGCGGCGATGAGTGGAAACATCTGCCGCTGCGCCACCTACAATCGCATCCGGGCCGCCGTACGTCGCGCGTCCGGCCAGCCTGAGGAGGCCTGATCATGGCGGACGGCTCTCAGACCGGCGCCTCGCGGCGCGACGTCATCCAGCTTGCCGCCGGCGGCGGCGGGCTGATGCTGGGGTTCGCCCTGACCGGCAAGGGCGAGGCCGCCCAGACCGGTCCGGCAAGGCTCAACACCTACGTCACGGTCCGGCCGGACGGCTGGGTCGAGGTGGTCAGCAAGAATCCCGAGGTGGGGCAGGGGGTGAAGACCTCCATGCCCATGATCATCGCAGAGGAACTGGACGCCGACTGGGACAAGGTGCGCACCCTCCAGGCGGTTTCCGATCCCGCCCAGTTCGGGCGTCAGTTTGCAGGCGGCTCCCTCTCGATTCCTCTTCACTGGGATGAATTGCGCCGCGTCGGCGCCACGGCCCGGGCCCTTCTGATCGCCGCAGCCGCCAAGTCCTGGGGCGTGGACGAGTCCGCCTGCGCCACGGAACCGGGCCGGGTGGTCCACATGGCCTCCGGCCGGTCTGCGGACTATGGATCTCTCGCCGCCGCCGCCGCCGCCCTGCCTGCACCGGATCCCCAGACCCTGAAGCTCAAGGATCCTTCGGACTACCGGATCATCGGCCGGTTCATCCCGCAGGTGGACACCCCCGCCATCGTGACGGGCAAGCCCCTGTTCGGCATCGACATCGTCCTGCCAGGCATGCTGTTCGCCACCTTCGAGAAGGCGCCGGTGTTCGGCGCGGGGGTGGAGTCCGCCGCTCTCGACGCCGCGCGGGCGATGAAGGGCGTCCGGAAGGCCTTCGTGGTCGAGGGTTCCGGCGGCCTGGAGGCGCTTGCGCCGGGCGTCGCGGTCGTGGCGGACAGCTGGTGGCGCGCCCTCAAGGCGCGCGAGAAACTGGATACCCGCTGGAAGCCCTCCGAAGCGAGCCAGATGTCCAGCCGCCGCTTCGAGGAGATGGCGACAGGTTCGGCGCGCTTCGCCGTCGACCGGGTCGTCCGTCACGACGGTGATGTCGACGCCGCCCTCAAATCGGCGGTGCGGACGATCGAGGCCGAGTACGCTTACCCGTACATCGCGCACGCGAACCTTGAGCCCCAGAACTGCACCGCCCGGTTCCAGAACGGAAAGATGGAGATCTGGGCGCCGACCCAGAACCCGGAGCCCGGTCGCCAGCTCGTGGCCAAGACCCTGGGTCTGAAGCCTGAAGACATCACGGTGCATATTGTCCGGGCCGGAGGCGGTTTCGGGCGCCGGCTGTCCAACGAGTACATGGTCGAGGCGGCCTGGATCGCCCGTGAGGCGGGAGCGCCCGTCAAGCTGGTCTGGACCCGCGAAGATGACATGCGCCATGGCTTCTACCGCCCCGCGGGCTGGCACCGCTTCAAGGGCGGCCTCGACGCCCAGGGCCGGATCGTCGCCTGGGAGGATCATTTCATCACCCCCGGCTCCTCCGACGGACAGCCGGGCAGGTCGGCGGGCATGGCGGCGACGGAGTTCCCGGCCCGCTTCACGCCCAACTTCCGCTACAACCTCTCCGTGCTCCCGATTTCAGTGCCGACGGGTCCCCTGCGGGCGCCCGGCTCAAACGCCATTTCGTTTGCGGTGCAGGGCTTCATCGACGAACTGGCCCACGCCGCCGGGGCCGATCCGGTGGACTTCCGCCTGAAGCTCCTGGGCGATTTCGGACTTGTCGGGACCCCCGGGCGCGATGGCTACGACGCGGCGCGCATGCGCGGGGTCCTGAAGAAGGTCGCCGAGGTCTCCGGCTGGGGGCGGACGAAGATGGCCCCGCGCCAGGGACAGGGCGTCGCCTTCCACTTCAGCCACATGGGCTACTTCGCTCAGGTGGTGCAGGTTCGCGTCGCCGAAGACGGTCAGATCAAGGTCGAGAAGGTCTGGGTTGCAGGCGATGTCGGCCGCCAGATCGTCAATCCTTCCGGGGCGATCCAGCAGGTGCAGGGCTCTGTCCTGGATGGTCTGTCGGGCGCGCTTGGCCAGGAGATCACTCTGGAGAACGGGGCGGTCGTCCAGGGCAATTTCGACACCTACCGGCTGATGCGCATCAATGAGGCCCCGCCTGTGGACGTGCACTTCGTGCTCTCCGACAACCCGCCGACAGGGCTGGGTGAGCCGGCTCTCCCGCCCGCTCCGCCGGCTCTCTGCAACGCGATCTTCGCGGCGACCGGCAAGAGGGTGCGTCGCCTGCCTGTTGACCCGGCCCTGCTCGCCGTCTGAACCGAGGGGTCGAGATCAGCGGGGGATGTAGGTCCGAAGCACATCCTCGATGATCCGCTCAAGCTGCTCGAGCGTGTTGCAGGTCTTGGCCACATGGCAGAACCGCTCGTAGCGGTTCATCACGCTGTCGCCCTGGCTCCAATAGCTGTCGGGTTCGGGGTTCAGCCAGATCACCGCCCGGGACCGCTGCTGGATGGTGGCGAGGATGTCGAGTCGGGGGTTGGCGTAGTTCGAGCGGGCGTCGCCGAGGATGATCACCGTCGTGTGGCGGTCGATCCGGTCCAGGTGCTGGTCGGCGAAGTCCTCCAGAGCCCGGCCATAATCCGTCTGCTGGAAGCCGATCTGCTTGAGAACCTCGAGGATGGCGGTCTCGACAGGATGGTCGTCGAGCACCTTGTTGACGCTGATCATCCGCCCCGAGAAGGCGAAGGCGTCGAGCCGGTCGACCACCTCGTTCAGCGAGTAGAGGAAGGTCAGGAGGAACTGGGCGGCGGCCGCCACCGACTTGGAGACGTCGCAGATGGCGACGATGGACGGCTTGTCCACCTTCCTGGTCTTGAAGACGATGTCGAAGGGCATGCCGCCATAGCCCATGGACTTCCGCAGTGTGCGGCGGACGTCCAGGTGTCCGGTCCAGGCCACGTTGCGTCGGCGCGAATAGCGGTCGGCCAGGCGCTTGGCCATGCGCTTGACCAGGGCCTGCATCATGGCGAGGTCGACCGGGTCTATGCCGCCCTCGGCGTTCAGCGCCTTGCGGGCCAGCATCTCCTCGCGGAGCATCTTGCCGCTGCCGCTGGCGTAAAGCTCGTGCTGGCGCTCGACATAGGCCGAGGCCTGGGCGGCCAGGGCCTTGCGGGCGGCCTCCAGGCGGTCGGCGGCGGCCTCGCCGGGGCCGCCCAGGCGGCGGGCGGCGGCCAGGATGCGCTCGATTTCCGAGAGTCCCATCTCCTCCAGCAGGCGACGGGTCAGGCGCGCCCTCTGGGTCGACAGGCGGATCTGCGAGACCTCGGCCCGTTCCGCAGCAGCCTCCATGGCCTGGGCCAGGGCCGCCCCGTCCCCGTCCATCAGCATGCGCGCCAGGTCGGTCTCCTGAGCCTCGGGGGGCAGGCCCTCCCTGGGATCCCCCGAGCCGGAGGGCGGCGGCGGGGCCGGCGTCACCGCCTGGCTCCGGCGGTCGAAAAAGGTGTCGAAGACGCTCTCGAACCGGGCCACCTCCTCGCCGGACTTGGCCAGGGTGGCGCAAAGGGCGTCGCGGAAGAGCTCGCGGTCGGAGAAGCCCACCACCTCCACCGTCCGGTGGGCGTCGATGGCCTCTGCCGGCGAGACCCGCACGTCCGCAGCCCTCAGGGCACGGAAGAAATCCTCGAGCGCCGCCTGCACGACCGCCTCAGCCCGCCGACTGCCGGACGAGCTCGGCGATCTGCGGCTCGACAGCGGCGATGTCCTGCTCGAACTTCAGAAGGACGTTGAGGGTGTCGCGGACCACCTCGCCCTCGAGGGCGCCGGCGTTGAGCAGGATGAGGGCCCGGGCCCAGTCCACCGTCTCCGAGATCGAAGGCGACTTGCGCAGGTCCAGCCCCCGGAGGGACTGCACGAACCCGACGAGCTGGGTGTTGAGCTTGGCCTCGATGCCGGGCACCCGGCTCGCGACGATCTTCTGCTCCAGCGCCGCGTCCGGCAGGGGGATGTGCAGGTGCAGGCAGCGCCGCTTCAGGGCGTCGCCCAGGTCGCGGACATTGTTCGAGGTCAGGAAGACGATGGGCGGGGTCTCGGCCTTCAGGACCCCGATCTCGGGGATGGAGACCTGGTAGGCGGACAGGACCTCCAGCAGGAAGGCCTCGAAGGACTCGTCCGACTTGTCGATCTCGTCGATAAGCAGGACGCAGCCGGCCGGCTCCTGCAGCGCCTTCATAAGGGGACGCGGCTCCAGGAAGGGCTCGGAGAAGAACAGGTCCCCCATGCCGTGCAGACGGTCTATGGCGGCGTCCATGTCCAGGGCGTCGGACAGGGCCTCGCCCATCCGGTCCTTGAGGATCTGGGTGTAGAGGAGCTGCTTGCCGTACTTCCACTCGTACAGGGCCTTGGACTCGTCCAGGCCCTCGTAGCACTGCATCCGGATCAGAGGCAGGCCGAGCAGGCTGGCGGTGGACAGGGCCAGCTCGGTCTTGCCGACCCCCGCCGTACCCTCGACAAGGATCGGTTTCTGCAGCTTGACCGCCATGTAGAGGGCCGTGGCGATGCGCCGCGAGGCGATATATCCGACGCCCGCCAGGCCGGAAACCAGGGACTCGACGGAGGCGAGGTGGGGCGACAGGGCGACGTCGAAGGCCGCGTCCTTGGAGGAGGTCAAAGCATCAAACTTTCGGTCTCGACGGAGAATGTCCGCCGGCGCGGGGAACAATCACATCAACTTGCCCGGCCCGTGGGGGCCGGGGCAAGCGCCGAATGCGTCGCCCGGTCGCTTGCAAGGATATCCGGTGGCCGGGGCGCGCCTGCCAGTGGCGCCGCTTGCGGCGCCCGTCGGTCAGCCGGTATCAGACAGGGTGGATCTTGGGGGAGGCCCGGTCGGAAGCCCGCCGGGCCGCGTTTTCTGGAGGACGACATGACCCGCGACGACGTGCGGATACCGGACGAATACGCCCAGACCCTTGTTGATCCCGTTGCGTATGCGGACGGTCGGGTGTTCTGGACCTACGACTGGCTTCGGGCCAACCAACCCCTTGGCCGGGCCGAGGTGGCGGGGGTCGATCCCTTCTGGGTGGTCACGCGGCATGCGGACATCCTGGAGATCAGCCGGCAGAACGACCTCTTCCTGAACGGCGACAAGTCCCCGACCCTGGTCAGCCAGGAGGCCGACGCCCGCATCCGCGAGATGATGGGCGGCAGCCCGCACCTCCTTCGTACGCTCATCCACATGGATGCGCCGGACCACCCCAAGTACCGGGCCCTGACCCAAGCCTGGTTCATGCCACAGAACCTGCGCAGCCTGGAGGGGCGCATTCGCGAGATCGCCCGGGCCTCGGTGGAGAAGATGGCCGCCACGGGCGGGCGCTGCGACTTCGTCCGCGAGGTCGCGCTGCACTATCCCCTGCACGTCGTGATGGAGATCCTCGGAGTGCCCGAGGCCGACGAGCCGCGGATGCTGACCCTGACCCAGGAGCTGTTCGGCGCCGCCGATCCGGAGCTTGGCCGCGCCGCTGGCGGCGAGGCCGAGGCCATCCCGGCTGGGGCGGGAGCCGAGGGACGCCGCATGGACCTTGGCGTCATCACGGACTTCTTCAACTACTTCAACGCCCTGTCGGCCGACCGCCGCGCCAGCCCCCGCAAGGACCTGGCCAGCGTGATCGCCAACGCCCAGATCGACGGCCGGCCGATCTCCGAGCTGGAGGCGATGAGCTATTACATCATCGTGGCGACGGCCGGGCACGACACGACCTCGTCGTCGACGGCCGGCGCCTTCTGGGCCCTGGCCGAGCGACCTCAGGAACTGGCCAAGCTGAAGGCGAATCCCTCCCTGATCCCCGGCCTGGTCGACGAATCGATCCGCTGGACCACGCCGGTGAAGACCTTCATGCGCACGGTTGCGGCCGACACCGAGGTCGGCGGCCGGGCCATGTCCAAGGGCGACTGGCTGATGCTCTGCTACGCCTCCGGCAACCGGGATGAGTCCGTCTTCCCTGATCCGCACGAGTTCCGCGTGGACCGCTCGCCGAACAAGCACCTGGCCTTTGGCTACGGCGCCCACCTCTGTCTGGGCCAGCACCTGGCCAAGATGGAGATGCGCATCCTCTGGGAGGAGCTGATCCCGCGCCTGAAGTCCCTGGAGCTGGACGGGACCCCGGCGATGAGCCAGGCGGTCTTCGTGAACGGGCCCAAGACCCTTCCCGTACGATTCGAGATGGCCTGAGCCGGTGTCGTCGGCGGACCTCGCCTCCCGCCTGGCGGCCTACGCGGCGACGCGCATGCCCGGGGCGCAGCAGGTCGAGGTGCGGGACCTTTCGCGGATCTCGGGGGGCGCCTCGCGCCAGACCTACAGGTTCCGGCTGACCTGGTCGGAAGGGGGCGTGGCGAGGGAGCGCCGGATGATCCTGCGGCGGGACCCGCCCGCCAGCCTGATCGATACCGAGCGCCGGGTGGAGTTCTCCGCCTACCGGGCCTTCCATGACTCGAAGGTGCCCGTGCCCGAGATGATCTGGCTGGAGGAGGGGAGCGAGGCCCTCGACCGGCCCTTCTCGGTCGCGGAGGAGATCACCGGTTTCGAGGCGGCCCCCGCCCTCCTCTGGACGGAGCCCTACCTTGCCTCCCATGAGGCCCTGGCGCGCACCAAGTGGACCATCCTCGGCGAGATCGCCCGGGCGGACCCCTTCACCCTCGGCCTCGACGCGGTCATGCCGCCACCGGAACTGGACGCCTGCGCCTTCCGGGAGCTGGACAGGTGGGAGAAGGTGCTGGACGAGGACCAGGCCGAGCCCCTGCCCATCACCCGGGCCGCCATCCGCTGGCTCAGGGCCAACCCGCCGGCCGCCGCCCAGAAGATCGGCGTGGTGCACGGCGACTTCAGGACAGGGAACTTCCTGTATGACCGCCAGGGCGGGATCCACGGCGTGCTGGATTGGGAAATGGCGCACCTTGGCGACCCGCTGGAGGACCTGGGCTGGAGTCTCAACCCGGTCTGGAACTTCAAGCGCAACCTGGCCGGCGGCCTTGTCCCCGATGCGGTCGCCGTGGCCCACTGGGAGGCCGCCAGCGGGCTGAAGGCCGATCCCGCGGCCCTTCACTGGTGGACCCTGTTCAACTGCGTGAAGGGCCAGGCGATCTGGATCTCGTCCGCCCGCGCCTGGATTGACGGCGGCAACCGCGAGCCGATCATGGTCCTGCCCGCCTGGGGCATGCAGAACGCCCAGGACCGCGCCATCCTCGAGGTCATGGATCGCCTGTGAAGCCCGACATTCCCGCCGTCCTCGCAGAACTCGCCGGCCTCGTCGCCCGCAACGCCATCCCCGACGTCGACCCCGCCGAACGCGCCGGGGCGCTCGGGCTTTCCGCCGCCCTGCTGGGCATGGCGGCTGAGGCCTGGGACGGGGCGGCCCAGCGCCTGGTCGAGGAGAACCGCGCCCTGCGGGCCCTGCTGGGCCGGGCCGGCGACCGGGCCGGTCGTAATGCATGGCTGGCGGAAGGCGATGACGATGACCTGCGGATCTCGGC
>JBJTEN010000124.1:0-2589 GCA_046092925.1 Phenylobacterium sp.
GCCCTCGGGGCCCTCGCACCCGGACCTGTTCCTGCTCTGCTCCTCGCCGGAGACCGCCGACTTCGCCGGCCGCGCCGGGGTGGGCATGGTCTTCGCCGAGTTCATCGCCCGGGCCGACGGGGCGCCGGCGGTGAGCGCCTATCGCGCCGCCTTCGCCCCCTCGGCTTGTCGTGAGCAGGGCTGGGCGGCGGTGGCGACCATCGCCCTGGCCGCGGAGACGGCGGACTTCGCCGGCCGCTCCGGGGTGGGCATGGTCTTCGCCGAGTTCATCGCCCGGGCCGACGGGGCGCCGGCGGTGAGCGCCTACCGCGCCGCCTTCGCCCCCTCGGCCTTCCGCACGGCCGGCTGGGCCGGGGTGGCGACCATCGCCCTGGCCGCCGAGACCGCCGAGGCCGCCGAGCGCCTGGCCGCCCCCATGCGGGCGAGCGCCCTCGCCGGCCTGGACGGACCCGGCGCCGACGGCGAACGCCCGCGCTTTGCCCGCATCGAGGACGCCCTCGCCTTCCTGGAGGCCCGCCGCGACGATCCCCGCCTGGCCGGCGTGACGGCCCGCGCCATTGTCGGCGATCCCGAGACCGTGCGCCGGGGCCTGGCGCAGAAGGCCGAGGCGACCGGCGCGGACGAGCTGTTCGTCATGGCGGTAGGGCCCGACCTGGAGAGCCGGGTGCGGTCGCTGGAGCTGATCAAGGCGGGGTGACGTCGACAGGCCTGCACTGAGCCCGTAACCTGCTCTCAGAAGCCCGCAGTCGCCACCTCTATGGGTGAACCATGAAGCCGAAGATCAGCCTGATTACTCTGGGCGTCCGGGATTTTGACCGCGCCTTCGCCTTCTACAGCCAGGGTCTGGGGTTCGAGGCGCACAACCACGCCGAGGGCGAGGACTTTTGCATGTTTCGCCTGGAGGGGACCTGGCTGGCCCTCTTTCCGCGCGATCAGCTCGCCGCCGATGCCGGCATCGAGGACGATGGACGCGCCCCCGCGGGTTTTGCCCTGGCCCACAATGTCGGGTCTGAAGCGGAGGTTGACGCCGTCTTCGCAAAGGCCATTGCGGCCGGAGGCCACGCGCAGAAAGCGCCGCAGAAGACTTTCTGGGGCGGCTATTCCGGCTATTTCGCCGACCCGGACGGACACCTCTGGGAGGTGGCTCACAATCCCTTCACAGACCTGACCTGAACCCCTGGGCCTGCAAGGTGGACGCCCGGCCCCTTTGAGGTCCGCCCCGAAACCCCTGCGTGTCATGGGTTCGGCGAGGCGGCGTTGAGAGTTGCGAAGATTACCGAGTTCCTTCCGACCACCTCCGGGGGCAAGGCCGTCGCCGCTTCGGTTCGGTTCGGATACCCGTCGACTTCAAGATGCCTGACTGAGCGCCCACGGGCGGCGGCGGAAGACGCCGGCGTGACGGCCCGCGCCATCGTCGGCGATCCCGAGACCGTACGCCGCGGCCTGGAGGCCAAGGCCGAGGCGACCGGCGCGGACGAGCTGTTCGTCATGGCCGTGGGGCCGGACCTGGAGAGCCGGGTGCGGTCGCTGGAGCTGATCCGGGCGGGGTGAGGCGGGGGATTCCAGCCGGCGGTTGAAGCGCCGTTGACCCCTCCGCCACTAACCGACATCGTCCAACCCAGGGCGTGGAGACGAAGCTCATGGGATGGGAGCGGGATAGAGCGACCTGGTCGATCCTGCTGGCGTTCACCTTCCTGCTGGCGGGATGCGGGGTGGACAGCCGGATCGAGGACCGTCTCGACGACATCCAAGTTTCTCTGAACGCCAAACGCGTCGTTTCCACCGCGATCCGGGAGGGGCGCTGCAAAGACGCCCGCGCCGTGGCCCTGGCGGTCTCGGATGGCGATCTCGCCGAGAAGGTCGCGGCGACCTGCAAGCCCGAGCCGAGCCGGAGGGGCTTCCCGACTGATCCCGCCGCAGCGGAGATCGATGTCCTTCGCGACGCCAGTTCGCTGGCGAGGGACCGCGCCCCGGACTGGCGGTACTTGCCGTCGTTGGACGTCATCCAGTTCTTCTATCCCAAGGCCGCCCGGAAGGCCGACATCGAAGGGCGCGTCACCGTGAAATGCCGCTTGGATGTGGAAGGAACCCCGCACGACTGCGGGATTGTTTCAGAGACCCCCGTCGGACACGGATTCGGGGCCGCGGCCCTGAAGGTCGCGAATCTCTGCGAGTTCCTCCCCGCTAGGATGAATGGCGAGGCGGTCGCCTCCACGGTTCGCATCCCGATCACCTTCAGGATTCCGGACTAGACCTCGGGTGCGGGAGCCATTGCCGAGTCACTCCTCCCAGCCATGTGGAGGTGGACCGCGCAGCGGGTCAGATAGGGTCTTCTGAACCGCCTTTGATCCCGTGAGTCGGCTTCGCCGACAGCTCCCCCGCTGAGGTACAGCGGGCCTCAGACCGCCATCGTCGCCGCGGGGCGGGCGGGCATGCGGCTCCTGCATCGGTCGCCCGGCGCCCTGGATGCATTCCCGGGCCCGTCTCCACGCCCTCGAAATCCGCCGGCGTCCAGGACCTGACAAGCCCTGTGCTGCAGAGTGACAGTTACCTAAAGGTAACCGCTCGGTTACCCGGAAGTGCCTAGAC
>JBJTEN010000125.1:0-8197 GCA_046092925.1 Phenylobacterium sp.
GGACAGCATGCGCGGCGTCCGGTTTCTTCTGGAATACGAGAAGGCGGACCAGACCCTTCGTTCGTGGGGCATCAGGTCAACCATCGTCGTTTTCGGTTCGGCGCGCCGGCATCGGCCGCCCCGCGGTTTGCGGCCTCCATCAGTCCGGGCCCGCCACCCGTTGCGATCACGTTGTCGCGGGGGCCGGATCCTGTCGGGCCATCCAGCGCACCCCCGCGCTCCGAGGCGATCCGACCAAAGGCCCTCGCCTCCGAGTACCAGTGTCCCTTCTCTCCGGGATCCTCCTCACGGATGCGCGCCGAACCGAAAACGACGATGGTTGACCTGATGCCCCACGAACGAAGGGTCTGGTCCGCCTTCTCGTATTCCAGAAGAAACCGGACGCCGCGCATGCTGTCCCCGAGCAGGAAGTCGGGGTCCAGCGCCGCCAGACGGTAGGCGGGCTGGGAGATCAGGGCCCGGGGATCCGCTTCATGGGCGCCGGAGTGCGACATGTTCAGGTTTCCGTTCCACTCGGCGACCCCCAAGCTATAGGGAGTCGCCTGCCGGGAGGCAATCTGAGGGGGTCAGGCGGCCGGCGACTGGCCGAGGGCGCAACGGATGTTCCGGACCAGACGGTCGTCCATCAGGGGTTTCTCGACGATGGGAACCCGCATCCTTCGGGCCCTCTGGCGCAGACCAGGGCCGGGATGGCTGGTGATCAGGAGCGCGGGCAGATCCTGCGACCGGGCCCTTAGCGCCCCGACGGTGTCCAGCCCGCTCATTCCGGGCAGGTTTTCATCCACGACCAGACAGATGTTGGCGGCGGGGAGTTCCGCGGCCAGGAGGTCCTCGGCCGACGCAAAGGCCTGGACCCGGTAGCCGTCCAGCTCGAGGGCGAACTTCAGTGCGCTGCGAAGGGCTGTGTCGTCGTCGACGAGCACAAGGGTCGGAACGGGGGCAGGGGCTGACGACATGAAGCGCCCAAGGTCGCGAAGCTGGCGCCAGCCTGCATGGCCGGCCCGGTTTCAGCCTTGATCCATCGCAAGCTTTCAGAAGCCGGCGAGGATCGACATCCGGACCAGTTCCGAAAGGCTCTTCGCCCCGGTCTTGGTCATCACGTTCGCGCGGTAGACCTCTACGGTCCGTGGACTGATGCCCAGGTCACGGGCGATCACCTTGTTGGCCTTGCCTTCGACGACGCCCTGAAGGACCTCGGTTTCCCGCGGCGAGAGAGAGGCCAGCATGGACGAGAAAATGTTTCCCCCTTCCGCCGGGTCTGGATGAGACGCCTTGCGGACGGCCTCGCCGATCGCCTCGAGGAAGGCTTCGTCATCGAAGGGTTTTTCGAGAAAATCCGACACGCCGCGTTTCAGCGCCTCCACCGCCATCGGCACATCTCCGTGGCCGGTGATGACGATGACGGGAGTCCCCACGCCCCGCGACTTGAGCTCTGCGACGAGTTGGAGCCCCGTCATTCCGGGCATCCGGACGTCGGTGACAATACAATCGCCCGGGGGCCGCCCGGCATCATCGAGGAAGGTGTTCGCCGAGTCCCAAGCCTGGCACGAGAGGCCGGCGGTCTCCAGAAGGAAGGTGAGGGATGCACGTACGGCGTCGTCGTCATCGATGACATGCACCAGACGGGGGGCGGAGCTCATGGATCTGCCTCATCGGCGAGCGGAAGCTCTCCGCTGCGTAGCGTGAAACGGAAGGCGGCGCCACCTTCCGGTCTGTTCCGGGCGCTGATCTCGCCCCCGTGAGCTTCGATGATGGTCCGGCAGATCGAGAGCCCGACCCCCATGCCCGCCTCCTTGGTGGTGACGAAGGGCTGGAAGAGCCTCTCCAGCACCTCGGGCGCCAGGCCTGGCCCCGTGTCGGCGATCTCCACTTCGATCCATCCTCCCTCGACTGAGCGGGTGGACACGGAAAGCTCGCGGACCGGCGATTCGCTCATCGCCTCGACCGCGTTGCGCATAAGGTTCAGCACAACCTGCTGGACCTGGACCTTGTCCGCCAGGACGGGCCCGATCCCGGGCTCAAGCTTGAATGTCAGGCGGACGCCGGAATCCCGGGCCCCCATCATCGCCAGGGCTCCAGCCTCCTCAATGAGCTTTGGCAGAGCCTCGATCCGCATCGCCGCCTCGCCCTTGCCGACAAAGGCCCGAAGCCGGCGGATGATTTCCCCGGCGCGCAGAGCCTGCTCTCCGGCGGCCGCCAGGGCGTCCCTGACCCGTTCCAGATCGGGGGTCTCGGAGTCCATCAGGCGGACGGAACCCTTCATGTAGCTGGCGATTGCCGAAAGGGGCTGGTTCAGTTCATGGGCAAGCGCCGAAGCCATCTCTCCCATGGAGGTCAGCCGGGAGACATGGATCAGTTCGGACTGCATGTCCTGCAGCCGCCTCTCCGCCGCCTGGGGTTCGGTAAGATCGCGAATGAAGCCGGTAAAGAAACGCCTCCGGCCTGTCTTCATCTCACCGACCGCCAGTTCGATGGGAAAGGTGGACCCATCCTTTCGCAGGCCCACGGCGACACGGCCGATGCCGATGATGCGTCGTTCGCCGGTCTGAAGATAGCGCCCGAGATAACCGTCATGGCCTTGCTGGTAAGGCGCCGGCATCAGCATCCTGACATTCCGGCCTACGGCCTCTGCGGAGGTCCACCCGAACAGACGCTCGGCCGCGGCGCTGAAGGACCGGATGGTCCCGATCTCGTCGATGACGATCATGGCTTCGGGCACAGTATCGAGGATCGACTGCAGGTGATCCTGTCGCCGCCGTGAAATCTCCAGCATGGCCCGCGCCGTCATGGACATCCGCCGGAAACGCCAGGCTGCGGCGGCGACAGCACCCGAGGCGGCGAGGTAGAGGACGAGATTGACGGTCTCCTCGGCCCCCATCAGAGGCCGCCCCCCCGTGAGGGCGACCGCCCCGACAAGACCCAGCAGGGATGCAACCAGCACAGGCCCGGCGCCGCCCGGGACCGCCGCCGCCAGAAGGGCGGGTGCGAACAGGAACAGATCCAGCCGCTCAACCGGCTCCCGACTGAAGGCCACCCGGACGATGAGGACCAGCATCACGGCCGCCACCGCGACGCCATAGGCCAGCCACCGCCGGCGCGCGGGTTCGCCTTCGATCTCCCCCTGGATGTCCGAGTCCATGACCCGGACTCCTAGCGCTCCCGGCCGGAGGTGGAAATCTCTAGTGGCTCAGGAAAACGAAACGCTCGCAGGCGCGGAGCAGGTGGCGGGTCACGCCGCCAAGCACCCACTCGTAAGCGCGGCTGTGTCCATACGCGCCCGATACGATCAGGTCGGCGTCCATCTTGTCGGCCTCGGCAAGCAGATCAACCTGCACGTCATCACGGCCCGAGACCGCCACATGGGTCCGGGGGCGCGCCATGCTGTGCCTTGCGATCATCCCGGCCACATCCTCGGCCTGGGCGCGCAGCGCGTCCTGGTCCTCGCGGTCGCCCAGAGCGACGACGAGGATTTCATCGGCCATGTGCATGAAGGACAGGGCGTCCGACACGGCTCGCCTGGCCTCTCGCGTGTCCTTCCAGGCCACCATGATGCGCCGGGGCTCCAGGCGACCGCCGTGCGGCGGCGCGATCAGGATCGGCCGTCCGGAACTGATCAGAAGCTCAGGCGTGTTGGCGGTATTGTAGATGTCCCCTGTGCCGGCCGGTCCGCCCGCCACGATGAGGTCGACGGCGCGCGCGACCCGGGCCATGGCCATGGTTGGCAGGTCGCCCACCGAACGCCATTCGGTTCGCACGCCCTGTGTCTGGGCGGTGAAAGCCTCCCGGGCGGCTTCAAGGTTGCGGGTCTGCTGTTCGTAGAGCAGCGGCGTCCACTGACCCGTCCCGAAACCGTATGGATCGGTGGCGGCGATAGGCGGGATGGCTTCGGCGCCCAGTCCGATGAGGAGCGCGTCGAGCTTGAGCGCAAGGGCCGCCGCCGCCTCTGTGCGGAGCCTGGAACTGTCGCCCGGCTGGGCGTGAACGAGCAAGGACCGGAAACTCATGATTTCTTCTCCTTTACGGCGGCCCTGACCGCCTTTTGGCGGATAGTCGCGCCTGGATCAAAGCGCCGGATCGGCCATTCGGGCAAGGCCCGGTGGATTGACCACCCGGAACTGGCGCGTTGCGCAGAAGGACACGATGCGGCTCGACTGCAGCTGGGACAGCATCCTCGACACCGTCTCGATCGTCAGGCCCAGATAGTCGGCCATGTCCTGCCGGCCCATCGGCAGGTCGACGACATGTCCGCCGGAGGACTTGTCGGCCAGTCCCTTGAGGAAACTCGCGACCCGCTCGCACGCGGTCTTCCGACCAAGCAGAAGAATGTGTTCCTGGGCCCGCTCCAGTTCACGCCGGGTGGCTTCCCACCCCAGGCGTTCAAGATCCCCGCCCGCCGCCCTGACGGCAGAGGCCTTGACCACCAGCACGACGCTATCCCGGACCGCCTCGGCCGCGAACCTGTGATGCGCCCCGGACTCAAGGCCGAAGATGTCGCCGGGAAGGTAGAAGTCTCCGATCTGACGTCGACCGTCCGCCATGATCCGGGTGGTCCGGACCGCACCCTCAAGGACGCGGTAGATGAGATCGGCGTCCTCGTCCTGGCCATAAATCTCCTCGTCCTTGGCGAAGGCCATGGTCAGCCCCATGCGGAAGAGGGAGGATGCCGGGTCACCCGCCCTGCGGGTCATCTGGGGAACCTGATCATCCTGGTAATCGTAGGCGAGAGCCATTGCGCCGCTCCTTCGGGATCAACAGGGTCAGGCTAGCCAACCCTCGGAGGGCGGCCTATCCGGGGCGGCTCCCTACGGAGAACTACCTAGAGTGGCGGCTGGCGAGGATTCCGCTAGGCTAAAGCGTCGCCGGCGCGGGGCGGCGGAGGCGCGGGTCCCAACATGGCGCTTGATCTTGTCTTTCACGGCGCTGCGGGATGCGTGACGGGGTCCTGCGCCGAACTGGCGGGTCCCGGATTCAGGATCTTGGTCGACTGCGGGATGTTTCAGGGGTCCAAGACCCTGAAGGCTCTGAACTACCAGCCCTTCCCTTTTGATCCCGGTAAGGTGGACGCTGTCCTCCTGACCCACGCCCACATCGATCACTCAGGTCTTTTGCCCAAGCTGATGAAGGCGGGTTTCGAAGGCCCGATCTACGCGACCGCCGGAACCCGGGACCTCTGCAGGATCATGCTGGCTGACGCCGGCGGCATCCAGGAAAGCGAGGTGCGGCACCTGAATCGCCGGAACCAGAGGCGCGGACGGGAGCTGGTCGAGCCAATCTTCACGGAGGCCGACGCGAGGCGGGTGATGGACCAGTTTGTGAAGGTCCGGCTGGGAGACGCCACCGCGGTGCTGCCGGGGCTTGAGGCGGTCTGGTGGGAGGCCGGGCACATCCTGGGCGGGGCTTCGGTGGAAGTCCGGGCCGAAAGCGGCGAGGCCCTGATCCGCATGCTCTTCTCAGGGGACGTAGGCCCGGGCGGCCGGGACTACATGCCAGATCCCGAGGGACCCTCGGGCATCGATCACCTGATTCTTGAGTCCACCTACGGGGATCGGGTCCGGGAGCGGGTGACCCCGGACGCCCGGCGCGCCCTTCTGGCCCGTGAACTGAATGAAGCCCATGCGGCCGGCGGCCCCCTGCTCATCCCCGCCTTCGCTGTCGAGCGTTCCCAGGAACTCCTGGCCGACATCATGACCATAATGGACGATGGCCATGCCCCTGAGGCGGACATCTTTCTGGACTCACCCATGGCGTCCGAAGTGACCGAGGTGTTCCGGGCGAGGGGCTGGAACCGGGCGACCGGCATCAATCCCTTCACCTCGCTGCACGGTGCAGGCCGTTTGAAATTCACCCCCGATCCGGCTGACAGCGACCGGCTGGAGCAGCTTCGGGGGTGGCACATCATCATGGCGGCCAGCGGTATGTGCGAAGCCGGGCGTGTCCGAAAACACCTCAAGCGCCTACTCTGGAACAGGGAGGCCACGGTCCTCATTACGGGCTATCAGGCGGTCGGCACCCTGGGCCGCCTTCTTGTCGACGGCGCCCGTCGGGTTCGGATTCAGGGCGAGGATTTCGGGGTCCGGGCGCGAATCCGGACCATCGAGGTCTATTCGGGACACGCGGACGCTCCGGGCCTCGCCAGCTGGGCGGCGGATCGCGGACCGGTCGGAGGATCGATTTTCCTCGATCACGGGGAGCCTCCCGCCCTGGATGCCCTCGCCCGCAGGCTCAAAGAGGGCGGCCATCCCGCCGAACGGATCATCATCCCCCAGGTCGATCAGGCCTATCGCCTGACCCCTGCCGGGGCGATCGCCGGACCCGCGCCTCCGCCGCGCATCGCCCCCGGGCTCGCCGCCGCCCCTGACTGGCACAACGCCCGCGCCCAGCTCATCCTGGACCTGAACGAGCGCCTGGAGGGCATGGCCCCGGAGGCGCGGGAAGCGCTTATCCGGCGGATCGGAGACCTGATTGTCGCCGCCAAGGAGACCTGAAGCCATGACATCCACCCCCGGCAGGATTTCTGTCGCTCTTCCCCTCGCCCTGGCGTTGGCCGCTTTCATCGGGGGTTGCGTCACGTCCCCGACGTCGCCCGGCCCGTCTGCAGCGCGCGGCCAGCTTCTGGCGGAAGCCAAGTGCGGCGCCTGTCACACCCTGTCCGGCAAGGCCCGCCCGGGCGAGGCCCCCTCCTTTACGACGCTTGCCGAGAGCTACCGCGCCCACAGCCTGCGCGCCCGACTCACCGAGATCGACGAGACGGGGCATTTCAACATGCCGCCTCTCAGGCTGGGAGACGCCGATGTTGAGGACATCGCAGCCTGGCTGGAGAGCCTGCCGCTACCCTGACCGCGAGGCGTTTCGTCGCGATCCTTTGCTTCAGATCAAGGTGGGGTGTCCGTGATCGTGCTGGCATACCCACGATGAGCGGAGGTTTCCCGGATGACGAACGCCTTGGTCGGTGAGGGGGGCCGTCTTCGAGATGGGCCGGGCGTCGGCCCACACCTGGCGCTCGGGCTGGTGCTGGCCCTTGCCGGGGCGGGCTGCCATCGTGGTGCGCCTCCGAACGTCATCCCACCCGGCGAGACAGCCGCATTTTCCGCCCCCGGCCCGGCCGGGGGGGTGTCCCAGACGACGGAGAGTCCAGATTGACCCACTCGGAACGCACCCGGATCCTCGTCGCCGCCGGAGGCGGCGCCCGCTGGATCGAGCGGGCCCATGACCATGCCGATCCTGTCACCCTCGGAGAGATGAAGCCACCCAGCGTGCCTCATCACAAGGGCCCGCCCGGCGTCTCCTTCGAGAGCGCCACCTCAATGCGCCACGGGACAGGACGACACGGTCTTGCGGACCGGCGGCGAGAGGCCTTCGCAAAGGACCTCGCCGATCTCCTCAACAACCAGGCCCGGAAGGGTGAGTACGAGCATCTGGTGATCGCCGCCCCGCCGCGTCTGCTCAAGGCGATCCGCGAGAAGCTGTCCGACGTCGCCCGGTCGCGTGTGCACTCCGAAATCCCGAAGGATTTGCTGAAGGTGTCCAATCACGACATCAAGGCCTGGCTGAGGGCGCCCGGGATTCTCTGAAGGCGGGCCTCTGGCGGGAATCGGCGGCCTGCCGCCTTCTGCGCGGGCGTCAGTCGCGTGGGAGCAAGAGCATGGCCAAGTCGAGCCCGGGAGGGGGTCTTGCGACCCTGACCCTCAATCCGGCCCTTGATCTCCAGACCGCCGTCGATCTGGTCGAGCCTGAGAACAAGCTGCGCTGCGATGAGCCCAGGCAGGACGCCGGCGGCGGAGGGGTGAACGTCGCCCGCGTGATTGGGCGCCTGGGTGGGCGCGCCACCGCCGTCCTGCCCTTGGGCGGTCCCGCCGGGCAGGCGCTGCAGGCCCGTCTGTCCGCCGAACGGCTGGATTTCCGGGTCGCGCCGATTGCCGGCGACACCCGGCAGAGCTTCACCGTCCTCGATCGCTCCCGAGGCGCGGAGTTTCGCTTTGTCCTGCCCGGACCGAGGCTCACCCTGCGGGAGTTCAGCGCCATTGAGAACGTCCTTGAGGGGCTGGATCCCGAGCCCGACATCCTGGTCGTCAGCGGCAGCCTTCCCCCGGGCGTGTCCCCCGAGCGCCTGGCCCGGATGGCGGGCCGGCTGCGGCGGCGGGGCGTCAAGGTGGCCGTCGACGCCTCCGGTTCAGGCCTGAAGGCAGGGCTGGAAGCC
>JBJTEN010000126.1:0-2954 GCA_046092925.1 Phenylobacterium sp.
GGGGTCCGCCAGGGCGGGCCCGCCGGCGGCGAGGACCAGGGCGGCGGCCGCGGCCGGTGGGAATGGCCGGGGAGGGACGTGACCGGGTCCTGGGGGCTCCTGACGGAGGGGGGCAATCTGGCGTCCGCCGACGTCCGCCGCAAGCCTCCCCCCCGGGGCGCCGGCCGGCGACTCGCGCTAGCGGAGGTCATGCCCACCACCCTGCGCCTCGGCCTGGTCTACGCCGCTCTCTACGTGGGCAGCGCCGCCAGCACGCCCTTCATGCCGGTCTGGCTGAGCGAGAAGGGACTGACGGGCGCCCAGGTGGGGATGGTCCTGTCCCTGCCCATGCTGTTCCAGATCCTGACCTCTCCGGCCCTGGCGCTGTGGGCCGACCGGTTCCGGCTGCGCCGCACGCCCATCGCCTGGCTGGCGGCCGGGACCTGCGCAGCCTACCTCGCCCTGGCCGGACTGGACGGCCTGCCCGCCCTGGCCCTGGCCTGGCTTCTGGCCGCCAGCCTCTATCTCGCCCTGCCGCCCCTGATCGACGTCATCGCCCTGTCGCGCGCCCAGGCGGAGGGCTTCAACTACGGCCTGCCCAGGGGAATGGGCTCCGCGGCCTATATCGGTGCGGCCATTGCGACCGGCGCCCTTGTCACCGCCGTCTCCGTGGACGTCGCCCTGGGCTGGATGATCTTCGCCGCCGGCCTGACGGCGGTCTGCGCGCGGTTCCTTCTGCCGCCGGATCCGGCGCCTGGCCCAGCCGCGGCGGGTCGCAGCGAGGGCGGCGGCCTGGAGGGACTGAAGACCCTGGTTCGGGATCCGGTCTTCCTCCTTGCCGTGGGCTCGGCGGGCCTGATCCAGTCCGCCCACGCCTTCTACTACGCCTTCTCGGCCCTCGCCTGGAAGGCGCAGGGCCTGCCCGAGAACCTGACCGGCCTGCTCTGGGGCGTCGGGGTGGCGGTGGAGGTCGCCTTCCTGTGGTTCGGCGCCCGGCTCCAGCGGCGGCTGGGGCCCCGGAACCTACTGATCATCGGCGGCATCGCCGGCGTCCTGCGATGGAGCCTCCTCGCCCTTTCGCCCCCTCTCTGGGCTCTGGTTCCGCTCCAGGCCCTGCACGCCCTGACCTACAGCGCGGTCTTCCTGGCCTCGATCCAGCTGGCGGCCCGGCTGTCGGGACCGCAGACGGCCTCGGCCGCCCAGCTGGTCAACGCCGCCCTGCAGGGCGGGATCCTGAGCGGGCTGGCCACCCTGGCCTCCGGGCCGCTGTTCGACGCCGTCGGGGCCCATGGCTACCTGGCCATGACCGGCATGGCCGCCCTGGGCCTCGTCGGCGCCTTGGGTCTCTACCGGGTTCGCAGGCTACAGGACTGACCCGCGGGTGTGTGCGCCCGTGAGCCCCCAGACCTCCTGCGGCGGCTCCACACACCCACTTCGGCCCGCTGCCCGGGCGCGTCCTCCCCCCCGGGGGGCGGATGCGGCGGCCGACCGAGGGGTCAGCGGCCTTCCCCGACGTCGTCCCGCCCCGCCGCTTGACGACCGTGGCCCCCGCGCCCATCAAGCGGGGCGATGACACCCGCCTCGCTTGCAGACGCACCCGCCGCCGCCGAATGGCGCAGCCTGGTCGAGAAGACCCTCAAGGGCCAGCCCCTCGACACCCTGGTCTCCGCCACTTCGGAGGGCCTGCCCATCGCCCCGCTCTACCTGCCCGGCGAGGGGCCGCGCACCGTCCTGGGCCTTTCCGCCCGTGACGCCGAGCGCCCCTGGGACCTGCGCGCCGCCGTCGCCCATTCGGACCCGGCCCGGGCCAACGCCGACCTGCTGGCCGACCTGACCGGCGGGGCCGCCTCGGGCCTCGTCCGCATCGACCCGACCGGCGCGGCCGGCGTCGCCGTCGGCTCGGCCGCCGGCCTCGAGGCCGTGCTGAAGGACATCATCCTGGAGATCGCCCCCGTCGCCCTGGACGCCGGCTTCCTGGGGCCCCAGGCCGCCGACTGGCTGGCCGGGGTCGCCCGCGGCTCGCCCTCCGCCAGGCTCAACTTCCACATGGACCCCCTGGGCGCCCTGGCGGCGCAGGGGACCAGTCCGGGGCCGGTGGAATCCCACCTCGTCTCCGCGGCCACGGTGGGCGCGCGCCTCGCCGCCCGCCACCCGCAGGCGGGCCTCTTCCTGGCGTCGGGCCGCGTCGTCCATGAGGCGGGCGGCGGCGAGGCGGCCGAGCTGGCCTTCGCCGCCGCCAGCGCCCTGGCCTACGCCCGGGCCGCCGTCCGCGCGGGCCTGTCCATGGAGGAGGCCTGGGGCGGGACCTGGCTGGGCCTGTCCGCCGACGCCGACTATTTCGTGACCCTCGCCAAGGTGCGCGCCGCCCGCACCCTCTGGGCCCGGCTCACCGGCGCCTGCGGGGTCTCCGTCCCCGCCCGGATCGAGGCCCGGTCCTCGCACCGCATGCTGGCGGCCAGGGACGCCTGGACCAACATGCTGCGCCTGGCGGCCGCCTGCGCCGGGGCCGCCATGGGCGGGGCCGACGCCATCGTGCTGGGGACCTTCACCGACCCCCTCGGCCTGCCCACCGCCTTTGCCCGCCGCCAGTCGCGCAACGCCCAGCTGGTTCTGATGGAGGAGGCCCACATCGGCCGCGTCGCCGACCCGGCCGCCGGCGCCGGCTATATCGAGGCCCTGACCGACGCCATGGCCCGGGCCGCCTGGGCCCGCTTCCAGGCCATCGAGGCCGCCGGGGGCGTCATCGCCGCCCTGGAGTCCGGCCTCGTCCTGCGCCAGGCCGAGGAGGCCGCAGAGGCCAGGGCCGCCGCCGGCGAGCCGCGCATCGTCGGCGTCACCGCCTTCCCGCCCGAGGCCGAGGCGCCCATCGAGGTCGAGGCCGCGCCCGCCATCCCGGCCGCCGCCGCGCCGGACCCGCGCCTGCCCGGGCCGGACACCCGGTGCCCGCCCCTTGTCCCCGTCCGCCTGTCCCAGGC
>JBJTEN010000127.1:0-4229 GCA_046092925.1 Phenylobacterium sp.
CATCATCGCAGACCTCGACCAGGCCATTTCGGCAGCCCTGGCCTGATTCCGCCTGCGGTCAGGCGGCGAGCATCAGCCTCGCCGCCTCGAGCAGGTAGAAGACGCCGATCCCGGTCACGATCCAGCGGGTCCACCGCCGGAAGCCGTCGTCGCTCATCCGGTCCAGGATCAGTCCCCCCACCCGCGTGCCCGCAAGGGACAGGGGAATGGCGAGGGCCAGGATCCAGGCTGGGGGCATGCCCTCCCCACCCGCACGGAACAGCGCCGCGCCGTAGACCAAGGTCTTGGCCAGGTGGGCCAGGACCTGTGTCGCGGCCTTCGTGGCGACAACGGCGTGTCGGCTCATCGATGTTCGTACGAAGAAGATGTCCAGGAGGGGGCCCGCCACGCCTGCGGTCAGGTTCAGGCCCGTCACCGAAACTCCCGCCAGGATCGCGTGGAAGGGCCGCTCCGCATCCAGGCGCAGGCGGTCCCCGGGAATCCAGGTGAGGAGGGGCGTCAGCCCGAGGCAAAGGAAGAGAAGGGCCCGGGACGGCGAAAAGGCGAGGAAGAGGACAAGACCCGAGGCGGCGAGTGCGCCCACCGCGTACCCGGCCAGGACCTTCCAACGGATATGGCTACGCTGGAGGAAGGCGCGCCCTCCGTTCGCCGCCAGTTGCAGCACCCCATGGGTCACGAAGGCGGCCTGCACGGGCAGGATGAGGGCGAGCACCCCCATCAGGACCAGGCCCCCGGCCATGCCGAACACGCTCGACAGGAGGGCTGTCGCGAAGGCTGAAGCCAGGAGGGCGAACGCTGCGAGAAGGCTCATGCCCGCGTGTCCGATGTGGTCAGCCGAACTCGATCAGCACCTCGTCGGCGGCGACAGATGCCCCGGCGGAGACCAGCACCTCCTTCACCACCCCGTCACGCTCGGCGCGGATGATGTTCTGCATCTTCATGGCCTCGATGATCGCCACCTGCTCGCCGGACCGAACAGACTGGCCGGCCGAGACGTCGAGGGACACGACGAGACCCGGCATGGGGGAAATCACCAGCTTGGCGGTATCGGCGGCCTTCTTGGGCGGCAGCATGTCATGCAGCTGGGCCGACCGGGGCGAGAGGACCAGGACGCGGCTGCTCGCCGCGCGATGACGGATCACATAGCCCTCCGCCGCCGGCTGGACGGCGCAGGCGAAGGCGCGGCCGTCGAGGACGGCCTTGAAGACGGGAAGACCAGGTCGCCACTCGATCCCCCAGAGGCTCAGGGCGCGGCCGTCTTCGAGGAGATCGATCCGGAGCCCCTCGTCCAGCGTCTCGATAAGGACCGGCCTGTGCTCTCCCGCGCCGATCACGACCCAGTCGTCACGCAGTCCGCCGCCTGCGGCGCGGCCGGCGATAACCCGATGCATAGCGCACGCCACGGCGGTCATCAGGTCCTTCTGGAAGGCGTCGGGGGCCGCGCCTTGGAAGCCCTCGGGGAACTCGTCCTTGATGTAGGAGGTCGAAAGGCGTCCGGACCGAAAACGTTCCTGGTCCATGACGGCGGCGAGGAAGGGAATGTTCTGGCCGAGGCCCTCGATATGGAAGTCCTCCAGCGCCCTTCCCATGGCGTCGATGGCGGCGATGCGGTCCGGCCCCCAGGTCGAGAGCTTGGAGATCATCGGGTCGTAGTACATCGAGATCTCGTCGCCCTCGCGGACACCGGCGTCGTTCCGGACCAGTGTTCCGCCTTCGGAGCTCCCCTCGGCCGGGGGGCTGTAAAGCACAAGGCGGCCGATCGAGGGCAGAAACCCGCGATAGGGGTCCTCGGCATAGATGCGGCTCTCCATGGCCCAGCCCTTGATGGACAGGTCTTCCTGGCGGAAGGCCAGCTTCTCCCCCCAGGCGGACCGGATCATCTGTTCGACCAGGTCCACGCCGGTGATCAGCTCCGTCACCGGATGCTCCACCTGAAGGCGGGTGTTCATTTCCAGGAAATAGAAACTGCGGTCCTGGCCGGCCACGAATTCCACCGTTCCTGCGCTGTCGTAGTTGACCGCCTTGGCCAGGGCCACCGCCTGGGCGCCCATGGCCGCCCGGGTCGCTTCATCCAGGAGAGGCGAAGGGGCCTCCTCGATCACCTTCTGGTTCCGGCGCTGGATCGAGCACTCGCGCTCGAACAGGTGCACGACATTCCCGTGCTTGTCGCCAAGCACCTGGATTTCGATGTGCCGGGGGCTCTCGATGAACTTCTCGATGAAGATCCGGTCGTCGCCGAAACTGGCCTTGGCCTCGGCGCGGACGGCGGGGAACCCCTCCTCCACGTCCTGTCGTGACCAGGCCACCCGAATGCCCTTGCCTCCGCCACCGGCGGACGCCTTGATCATCACAGGATAACCGATGGCCTCGGCGATGCGCAGGGCGTGAGCCGTATCGTCGATTTCGCCGACATGGCCGGGCACGACGGATACATTGGCGGCAGCCGCAAACTTCTTGGACTCGATCTTGTCGCCCATGGCCTCGATGGCGCGCGGATTGGGTCCGATGAAGACGATCTCCTCGTCCGCCAGCCTGCGGGCGAAGGCGGCGTTCTCGGAGAGAAATCCGAACCCCGGGTGTACGGCTTCGGCGCCCGTGGCGCGGCAGGCCTCGACGATCTTGTCCGCGACAAGATAGCTGGCCGAGGCCGGCGCCGGTCCGATGAACACGCTCTCGTCGGCCATCTCCACGGCCATCGAGTCCGCATCCGCCTCGGAATAGACGACGACGGTGGAGATCCCCAGCCGGCGGCAGGTCTTGATGATCCGCACGGCGATCTCGCCGCGATTGGCAATCAGGATCTTCCTGAACATACAGCGCCCCTCGAACAGTTTCAGGCGAGTCCCGCCTCCGGTGCTTCCAACCCGAAGCTTCGCCCCCTAGATTGCAGGCATGAACACGCCCGCAACCCCTCCGTCTCCCTTCGACCTCACGCCACCCGACGCTGCGGAACGCAAGCGTCTTGAAGCCGGCCTGTCGACCGAAGAGGCCGAAGTCCTCCTGCGGCACGGCACGGAAGCGCCGTTCTGCGGGGGCCTTCTAAACAACAAGGCCGACGGGGTCTATTGCTGCCGGCTCTGCGGATTGCCCCTGTTCCGCGCGTCCACCAAGTTCGAGAGCGGCACAGGCTGGCCCAGCTTCTGGGCCCCGATCCATCCGGGGCACGTCATCGGCGTGCGCGACACCAGCTATGGCATGATCCGGATCGAGACCCGATGCGCACGGTGCGACAGCCACCAGGGCCACGTCTTCCCCGACGGTCCCCCGCCGACCCGCCTCAGATATTGCATCAATTCCGTCTCGCTGGAGTTCGTGCCAGCGCAGGGAGCCCTCCGGGATCCGTTGGGCCGGGGTGACAGCCTGACCACCTTGACGGGCTGACGTCCCGGTCTCTCACCTGAGCGCCTTGCGTCGCCGGGCGATGGCGCCCCTCTGCGCCTTGACCTCGTCATCATCGCTCATGATGTGGTCCAGAAGCTGGAAGAGGAAGGCTGTCGACCACCCGATCAGAAGCATTCCGTTCACCCCCTCCAGGGCGCCCACCAGCCTCCAGTCCGGCGGCAGAAGCCCGGCGGCCTCACCTATGGTGGAGTAGGAGCTTGTCGAGATGAACAGAGCCGTCTCCAGGGAATCGGTCAGGCCCATGACCTGATAGGTCAGGGCGTAAATCCAGATCTCCGAACCGTGCACCACGAAGAGGCCCAGGACGACACCCAGGGGCACGATGACGCGGTCGAGGTGGACGAACAGCAGAAACCGCTCGAGGTGCAGCCGCACCAGCCTGCGCAGGAGCCCAAGACCGATCAGGTGCATGACCACCGTGACGCAGACAAGCAGGGTCGAGAGCCCAAGCTGGGCGACGAGGTTGTGCACTGGGGACCTCCCGGAGCCTTCCGCCCGGAGGCGGATCAGAGGGGAATGTTGTCGTGCTTCTTCCAGGGATTGGTCAGGACCTTTCCCTTGAGATTACGCAAGGCCCGCGCGATGCGCACCCGGGTGGAATGCGGGGAGATTACGTCGTCGATATAGCCCCGGGAAGCGGCCACAAAGGGATTGGCGAACCGCGCCTTGTACTCAGCTTCGCGGGCGGCGATGGCGTCCGGATCGCCGATTTCGGAGCGGAAGATGATCTCCACGGCGCCCTTGGAGCCCATGACCGCGATTTCCGCCGACGGCCAGGCATAGTTCACGTCGCCGCGGATATGCTTGGAGCTCATCACGTCATAGGC
>JBJTEN010000128.1:0-7941 GCA_046092925.1 Phenylobacterium sp.
GGCCTATCCCCCTCAGCCCCGCCAGGCCCTGGTCGCCAGGCAGGGGCGTGCGCCTCTGCAATTCGTCGAGGATGCCCAGGGAGTCGCAGTAGACGTCGGCGCCGATCTGCAGGACCGGCGCGCGCCGGTAGCCGCCCGTCAGGGGGGTCAGGTCCGGCTTGGGCATCATGTTCGGGGTGAGCACCGACGACCAGGCCTGGCCGGTCATGCCGAACACCTTCCGCACCTTCTCCGAGAAGGGCGAGGGGTCGTAGTGGTGAAGGATCAGGTCCATGGGCCCTCCCGCCGTGCGTCCCTGAAGGCTGTCACGGATTTCGCCGCCGGGCCACCATGACGCGGCGTCAGCGCCAGCGGATCAGGGCCTCCTGAGCCGCCTCGGCCACCAGCCGGCCCGAGCGGTCGTAGATCTGGCCCCGGTTGAAGCCTCGCCCGCCGGAGGCGGAGGGGCTGTCCTGGACGAACAGGTGCCAGTCATGGAAGTCCGAGGGCTGGTGGAACCACATGGCGTGGTCGAGGCTGGCGGCCTGCAGGCGGCCGCTGTCCCAGTCCACGGCGTGCGACCGCAGGGAAGCGTCCATCAGGGTCATGTCCGAGCCATAGGCCAGGGCGCACTGGTTCACGGCCACAGAGTCGCCGAGGGGAAGGCGGGCCCGGAACCAGCACATGTCGGTGGGCTCGCGCACGCCCACGAAGCCGTGCGGGACCGGTTCGCAGGGTTTGAGCTCCACCGGCCAGACCCGGCGGGTAGACGGGTCGAGGCCAGCCTCGGCGCGGAGCTCCTCCTCGTTCTTCAGCGCCTCGGGAGGCGGGGCCTCGGGCATGGGCAGCTGGTGCTCGAAGCCGGTCTCGGGGACCTGGAAGGAGGCGGCGAGGTTGAAGATCTGCTTGCCGTTCTGGATAGCCACCACCCGGCGGACGCTGAAGGATCCGCCGTCCCGGGCCCGGTCGACCTGGAAGAGGATGGGCAGCTTCGGGTTCCCGGGCCGGATGAAGTAGCAGTGCAGGGAATGGCAGGTCCGGTCCTCGATGGTCCGGTAGGCCGCCGCAAGGGCCTGGGCCACCACCTGGCCGCCATAGATCCGGCGGGTCTCATGGGGCGGATTGAAACCCCGGAAAAGGTCGGTGTCCAGGGTCTCCAGGTCCAGCAGGGCCAGGAGTTCGTGGGACTCGAATGCGGTTATCAGGTCTGGCGGGGTCATGGTCGGAATCAGGAACTCAGAATGCGGGGGCGGGGAGGTCGGAGAGCCGGGGCAGGAGTTGGTCCTTGTCTGACAGGATGGCGACATCGGCGCTCACGGGCCAGTCGATCGCGAGGTCCGGGTCGTTCCAGATCACTCCGCCTTCGGTCTGCGGGGCGTAGTCGCCGTCGACCTTGTAGGCCAGCATGACGTCGTCGCAGAGGGTGCAGTAGCCGTGGGCGAAGCCCCGGGGCACGAAGAGCTGCTCGCCCCCTTCGGCGGTCAGGGTCGCCGAGACCCAGCGGCCCCGGGTCGGCGATCCCGGGCGGACGTCCACCGCCACGTCGAGGATGGCCCCGGCCAGCACCCGCACCAGCTTGGCCTGGGGATGCGGCGCGGCCTGGAAGTGCAGGCCCCGGACCGTCCCGGCGCGCGCGTTGAAGGCCTGGTTGTCCTGGACGAAGTCGGCCTCGACGCCGGCGGCGGCCAGGGTCCGGCGGCTCCAGGTCTCGGAGAACCACCCGCGCGCATCGCCATGCCGGCGCGGCGTGATAAGCAGGACCTCGGGAAGGGCCAGGGGCGTTATGGTCGTCATCGGGTTCCCGGTCACGGGCGGCGAAGCCGCGAAGGGTGCGAGGCATGGCGCGGGACGCGGCGAAAGACAACCCTGACACGCCGGCTGCGGCTTCCGTCAGCGTGATTGTCGTCGCCTGGCAGTCGGGCGGGGACCTGACCCGGTGCCTCACCGCCCTCGCCGCACAGACCGCCAGGCCCCTGGAGATCCTGCTGGTCGACAACGCCTCCACGGACGGCGCGCCGGAGGCGGCGCTGCAGGCCGTCCCGGGCGTCACCCTCATTTCCGCGGGCGCCAATCTCGGCTTCGCCGCCGGCGTGAACCTGGGCGCGCGCCGGGCCCGGGGCGACTGGCTGGCCCTCATCAACCCCGACGCCTTCGCCGCCCCCGACTGGCTCGAGCGCCTCCTGGCCGGCGCGGCGCGTTCGCCGGAGGTCGGATGCTTCGGCTGCCGGCAGGCCATGGCCGGCGAGGCCGGGCGGCTGGACGGCCTGGGGGACGTCATGAGCCTGCCGGGCATCCCCTACCGCGGCGGCTACGGCCTGATCGACCCCGGCCCGGTGGAGGAGGGTGAGTGCTTTTCAGCCTGCGGCGGCGCCATGCTGATCCGCCGGCCCCTTTTCGAGGCCCTGGGCGGCTTCGACGAGGACCTCTTCATGTACTGCGAGGACGTTGACCTGGGCTACCGCATCCGCCTGGCCGGCGGCGCCTGCCGGGTCATCCCCGACGCCGTGGTCGAGCACGTCGGCTCGGCCTCGACGGGCGGGGCGGGATCTGACTTCGCCAGTTTCCACGGGGCGCGGAACCGGATCCGGGTGTTCATCAAGGATACCCCGCCCGTGCTGTTCTGGCTGACCCTTCCCCTGCACATTCTGGCCACCGCCGTCCTGTTTCTCCGGCTCGCCGGACAGGGAAGGCTGACGCCGAACCTGAGGGGCGCGCGGGCGGCTCTTTCTGAACTGCCGGCCGCCCTGGCGGCCCGCCGGCGGACGCAGGCGATGCGGACGGCGACCTCCTGGGAGATCGCAAGGGCCATGACCTGGAACCCCCTGGACCTCCTCGGCCGCCGGGTGGTCATCCGCCGCCCGCGGCGGCGCAGCGGGGGCGGATCAGCCGCCTGACGTGTGTCGCGGGCCAGGCAGAACGTCGATCAGCTCGATCCGGAAGACCAGGGTGGCGCCCGGCGGGATCGGCCCACCGCCCTCGTCGCCGTAGCCCAGCTTCGCCGGGATGAAGATCCGCCACTCGTCGCCGGGCCTCATGAGCTGCAGGGCCTCGACCCAGCCGGGGATCAGTCCGTCCAGGGGCATGATGGCGGGCACGCCCCGATCGTAGGAACTGTCGAAGACCTCTCCGGTCAGGAGCTTGCCCTCGTAGTGGACCTTGATCTGGTCGCCCGGCAGGGGGCGGACCCCCTCGGCGGGACCCGACTTCACCACCTGGTACTGGAGGCCGGAGGGCAGGGCCTTCACGCCGGGCTCGGCGGCATTCTTCGCCAGGAAGGCCTCGCCCGCCTCGGCGTTGGCGGCCAGCACCTTGGGGTCAGGCCCCCTCTGGCAGGCGGCGAGCAGGGACAGGCCGGCGGCTAGGATGACGAGAGCGAGGCGCATCAGGGTCTCCTTCAGACCGCGCGGGGCGGATAGCCCCTGGCCCGGAGGGCCTCCATGATTTCTTCCGTGTGCCGGGCGTCGCGGGTCTCGATCATGATGTCGAACTCCGCGCCCTTGGCGGGCACGTCGAGGGCGAGGCGGTTGTGGGCCACCTCGACGATGTTGGCGCCCATCTGGCCGACCAGGGTCGACACGTTGGCGAGCAGGCCCGGGCGGTCGTCTCCGATGATCCGAAGGGAAACGAGGCGCTGGTCGCGGACCAGCTGGCGGGTGAGGACCGAGGCGAGAAGGCGGGTGTCGATGTTGCCACCGCAGAGGATCACCCCGACCTTCTTGCCCCGGAACCGGTCCGGATAGGCCAGGAGAGAGGCGAGGGCCGCCGCACCGGCGCCCTCGGCGACCGTCTTTTCCACGTTGCAGAACAGGGCCACGGCTTGCTCGAGAAAGGGCTCCTCGAGCAGCAGGACCCCGTCGATCAGGGGGCGGGCGACCCCGTAGGTCAGGTCGCCGACGCGCTTGACGGCGATGCCCTCGGCGATGGTCGCCCCGCCGGTGACGGCCTCGATGCCCTGCATGCGCGCCGTGAAGGACGGATACATGGCCGGTTCGACGCCGATCACCCGGCAGTTCGGGTTGATGGACTTGGCCACGGTCGCGCAGCCGGCGATCAGGCCGCCGCCGCCGATGGGCACGGGCAGGACCTCGATGTCCGGCTGCTCTTCGAACATCTCCAGGGCCACCGTGCCCTGGCCGGCCATGACCTTCAGGTCGTCGAACGGGTGGACGAAGGTCAGCTCGCGCTCATCGCAGAGTTTCCGCGCGATGGCCGCGGATTCATCGTAGGTATCCCCGTCCTGCACCACCTCGGCCCCGAAGGCGCGGGTCTGCTGGACCTTCACGAAGGGGGTGCTGCGCGGCATGACGATGGTCACCGGCACGCCCAGTCGCGCCGCGTGGTAGGCCAGGCCCTGGCTGTGGTTGCCTGCGGAAGCGGCGATGACGCCCCGGCGGGACTCGTCGTCGCTGAGCTGGAGCAGGGTGTTGAGCGCCCCGCGCTCCTTGTAGGCCGCGGTGAACTGCAGGTTCTCGAACTTCACCCACACCTCGGCGCCGGTGATCTCCGACAGGGTCTGCGACTTGCGGAAAGGCGTGCGCTCGACCCGTCCGGCGATGCGGTCGGCGGCGGCGCGGACATCGGCGAGGGTGAGACTCATGACGGACCCGTGGCTTTCAGGGGCCCTCCCTAGTCCCTCCGCCGAAAAAGGGGAAGGCTTGCAGCGTCAGGCGACCGGATCGAACTCGCTCACCCTGTGGCCGGGGGAAACCTCGGTCAGGATGGGCCGATAGGGAGGCGTCTCGCCTTTGCGGGAGGCCAGGAAGTGGAGCGCCGCCTCCGGATCCAGAGGACTCGGCAGCTCGCCGGCGAGCCGGAGCCGGGGCCGTTCCCGCTCCACCGCCGGGTCAGGAATCAGGGCCGCCGCCAGCAGGGCGCGGGTATAGGGATGACGCGCATCCTCGAAGATGCGGCCGGCAGGCGCCTCCTCCATCACCCGCCCCATATAGAGCACCATGACCCGATGGCTGATCTCCCTCACCACGGCCAGATCGTGGCTGATGAACATCATGGCCATGCCGAACTCCCGCTGCAGATCGATCAGGAGGTCGATGATCTGGGCCCGGATCGAGACGTCCAGGGCCGAGACCGCCTCGTCACAGACCACAAGCCGCGGCTTCAGGATCATGGCCCGGGCGATGCCCACCCGCTGGTTCTGTCCGCCGGACAGCTCGTGCGGGTAGCGGTTGATGAGGTCCCCGGAAAGACCGACCCGCTCCATCATGGACCGCACTTCCGCCTCCCGGGCCCGCCGGTCGATCTCCGGCCGGAACACTCCGAGGGGCTCGGCGATGGAATCCCCGACCGGCATCCGCGGGTCCAGGCTGGCCAGGGGATCCTGAAAGACAATCTGCAGGTCGCGGCGGGCGGCTCTGAGGGCCTCGCGGTCGGTCTCCGGGATGTCCCGACCCAGCAAGGTGACCGTACCGCTGGTCCGCGGAACAAGCCGGAGAATGGCCCGCGAAAGGGTGGACTTCCCGCATCCGCTTTCGCCCACCACGCCCAGGGTCTCGCCCTGCCGGATCTCCAGGCTGACGCCGTCGACCGCGCGAAGCTCGGCCTTTCGACCGAGGGCGCCCTTTCGGACCGGGAACCAGACCCGGACATCGGAAGCCTGCACCGCCAGGGGCGCGTCCTCAGGCACCGGGGCGGGCGAAGGTCGTCCGCCGCGATCCGTCCGGTCGAGGCGCGGCGCTGCGCTCAGGAGGCTGCGCGTATACTCTGTCTGAGGGTTGGCGAAGATCTCCGACGCTCGGCCAGCCTCGACATAGGCGCCGTCCTTCATCACGCAGACCCGGTCCGCCAGCCGGGCCACCACGCCCATGTCGTGAGTGATGAGAATGAGGCCCGTTCCGCTTTCGCGGATCAGGTCCTCCATGAGGTCGAGGATTTCGGCCTGGACGGTGACATCGAGGGCCGTGGTCGGTTCGTCGGCGATCAGCAGGCGGGGGGAGCAGGCCATGGCGCCGGCGATCATCACCCTCTGGCGCATGCCGCCCGAGAGCTCGTGCGGATACTGGTCCAGGCGCCGGGCGGCGTCGGGGATGCGCACCCGGTCCAGCCAGCGCAAGGCCTCGGCCCGGGCGTCGCGCGCGGAGAGGCCGCGGGCGCGGCGCAGGGGCTCGCCAAGCTGGTCGCCAACCCTCAGGTGAGGCGTCAGGGCTGTCAGGGGATCCTGGAAGATCATGCCCATGCCCGCGCCTCGGACGGAATTCAGGACCCGCCGGGGCGCGCCCAGCAACTCCTGTCCCTCGAAACGGACGGATCCGGTCGCCCGGCCATTGGGCGCCAGGAGGCCCATGACGGCCATGAAGGTCTGGCTCTTGCCGGACCCGCTTTCGCCCACGACGCCCAGGGTCTCTCCGGGGCGGACCTCAAGGGAGACCCCGCGGACTGCGGGCGCCAGGCCGTCGCGGGTCTCGAATTCGATTCGCAGGTCCTCGAGGGTCAGGATGGGGCTCGGGGGTGTCGGCGTCACTGTCGGCTCCGATGGGCTTTGGCGGAACATAAGGCGAGCCGCGCCGAAGGGAAATCGCCAGGCGCCGCGAAGGCCGCTAGACTGTCCCCGTGTCCGGAATTCTTCGCCCCGCCCTGTTCCTCGACCGCGACGGCGTCCTCAATGAGGATCGCGGCTATGTCCACCGCTGGGAGGACTTCCGGTGGATCTCCGGCGCCCGCGAGGCTGTGGCCGCCTTCAACGCACGGGACTGGTGGGTCTTCGTGGTCACGAACCAGTCCGGGGTCGGACGGGGCTATTATCGTGAGGACGACGTCCACGCCCTCCACGCCCGGATGCTGGAGGAGCTTGCGGCGGCGGGCGCACGGATCGACGCCTTCTACCACTGCCCCTTCCACCCCGAGGCCCTCGAGGACCGCTATCGCCACCCCGACCCGCCGGATCGCAAGCCTAATCCGGGCATGCTGCTCCGGGCGATGGCCGAATGGCCGGTCGATTCCTCGCGCTCGGTCATGGTCGGCGACAAGGCGATCGACGTGGAGGCCGGGCGGCGGGCCGGGGTGCGCGCCCTCCTCTTTCCCGGCGGCGACCTGGCCGCCTTCCTCGCCGCGGCGATCGGCGAGGACTGACAGGGCGCATTGACCGGTTTCGCCCGGCGCTGCAAACGGAAGGCATGAGCGATCCCAATCCCAACCTGGACGCCGCCGCCGCCATGGCGACCGAGGTCCCCCAGGCCGCCGCCCTCGGGTTCCAGATGGTCTCCGCCGCGAACGCCCGGGGCGTGATGCACGCGCCTTGGCGCGAGGACCTGGTCGGCGACCCGGAGACGGGCGTGATCGCCTCCGGCGTCGTCACCTCCCTGCTCGATCACTGCTGCGGCATGGCGATCACCGCCACCACGGGCGAGCGGCGGCCCACCGCCACCCTCGACCTGCGCATCGACTACATGCGCCCCGCAGCCCCCCGGGCCGGCGTCACGGTGGAGGCCCACTGCTACCACATGACCCGGTCCATCGCCTTCGTCAGGGCCCACGCCTGGGACGCCGACCCGGCCGATCCCATCGCCACCGCCCAGGCGGCCTTCATGCTGTCCGGTCCGGCGGCGCCTGCGGGGGGCGCCGCATGACCGCCGAGGACCACCTCAGGGCCTTCCTCGCCCGGGCGCCCTACATCCGCTTCCTCGGCATGACGGCGGAACTCGCCGGAGACGAGCTGACCGGCGTCCTGCCCTTCTCGCCCCACCTGATCGGCAACACCTTGCTGCCGGCCCTGCACGGCGGGGTGATTGGGGGCTTCCTGGAGATGACCGCCCTGGCCCAGCTGGCGATGACCCAGTCCGATCCCCGGGTGCACAAGACCATCGACGTGACCATCGAGTACCTGCGACCGGGCCGGGCCATCACCACCTACGCCCGGGCGAGGAAGGCCCTGAGGTGGTCCTCGGCGGTCATGCGGCGCCCCCCGCAGGCGCCGCCGGACCGGACAGCATGAAGGCCGCCTGGGCGGTG
>JBJTEN010000129.1:0-7159 GCA_046092925.1 Phenylobacterium sp.
CACACGGGTGTCATGATAGGTGAACGGATAGAAGCACTGCCCGTTCGGAACGAAGGACAGACCGCCCAGCTGTGTGCAGCCGGCGTCAGAGAAGGTGGGGGACAAGGTTGCGCCCAGGGGAACGCCAGGGCGGGCCGGATCCGGCAGGAACCCGCCGTTGGGTCCGATCACCGGAGTGCCAAGGATGGCGTTGTAACCGCCTGGATTGCTGGCCCCCGAGATCCCGCTGATATTGAGCGTGTCGGGGAAGACGGCGTTCGGAAGGGTCCAGGGCAGGTCGACGCCGTTTAGCTGACTCCGATGGCGATAGGAGGCCGCCAGCAGGATATTGCCATTGTCGAGCCTCGCACCCCACGCCACTGAGGCCTCGTAATCCCCGTCGGATCCATCGATGAGCGCGTACTTGGCGTTGGCGTCAAATCCATCCAGGTCTTTGCGGGTGATGAAGTTGACGACGCCGGCGACGGCGTCCGATCCGTAGGTAGCGGCCGCGCCGTCGCGAAGGACTTCGACCTGTCCGACAGCGATCGTCGGGACGACATTGATGTTGACGAATTCCTGCCCGCCGGCGGCGGTGATTGTCGACAGGCGCTCGCCGTTCATCAAGGACAGGGTGCGGGTCAGGCCGAGGCCCCGCAGATTGACGGTCGCGACACCGGCGGCCTGACCGCCCAGGAAACGGTTTGACTCCCCGATATTACCCCCGGATACCGACGGGATCGTCCGGACAAGGTCCACAAGCGAGGGACTGCCCTGCTCCTGCAACGCCTAGTTCGTGATTACGTCTACTGGCAGGGCCGCGTCTTCCGGCGTGGTTCGGATGAGTGATCCGGTGATCACCACCTCCTCGACCTCGGACCCCCTCGCGCCCCCGGTGCTTTGGGCGGCGACAGGTGCGCTCAAGCCAAGGCTCAGCATTATCGCAAGGGCTGAACACGCATAGAGATGCTTTTGTCTGGACATCATTTCCTCCCCCTGTCGCCGACCCTTTGTCCGGCAATCTGTATGGAAAAGTGTTCACATCTTTTCCGGTTACACAAGACACCCGCTCCGTGCGCGGGACCCGGACGCCGGAGGCGCAAGCGCTGGGCGTCCCCGCCCCTCGAGCGCCAACTCCGACGGTGCGACGCCATCGACGCGATCCGTGCCTGCTGACCCCCCTGGATAAGGGGGCAAGGACCTCGAAAGACTTCTGGAAGAGAGGGCCGGCGTGGCAGTCCCTAGGGGAGTCGAACCCCTCTCTCCAGGTTGAAAACCTGGCGTCCTAACCGATAGACGAAGGGACCGCAGACGCGCGAGCGGGGTCTATATCCGCCTTCCCCGAGGCGTGCAAGACACCTTCAGGCCCCCGCGAGAGATCACGGGTCGTCTGCTCGGCGAGGGTCTGCGGCGTCCTCGATTTCCAGCTCCACGGAGGCCCTGCCCTGCCAGTCGTCAGGCCGCAGGCGTCCGGCGACATGGAGAACGCCGCCCGCCAGGAGGGCCTGGCCGAGGGGCGTATCCTCGGCGCGCCAGGCGACGGCCTTGAGGCGTCCGCCTGCAGCATCTGTCAGGGTGACCCGAACGTGGCCCCCACGCATGGCGAGGGGGCGTTCGATGCGCACGTCGGCGGCGGCGAACATGGGCTCCGGGTTGCCGGGCCCAAACGGCGCAAGCCGGTCGAAGGCATCCAGGAGACCCCTGTCCGCCGCTCGAGGTGTGATCAGGGCGTCCAGTTCCAGCGCGTCGGCTTCCGCAGCTCGGGCCTGGGTCTCGCCCAGCTCCCGGGCGAAGAATGAGGTCAGGTCCGGAATGCGCTCCGGTCTCACGGACAGCCCGGCGGCCATGGCGTGCCCTCCGCCGGAGAGGAGGAGCCCGGCTTCGAAAGCGGCCTGGACGGCGGCGCCGAGGTTCACACCCGCCCGTGACCGGCCTGAACCCTTGCCAATGCCCGAGGCGGGATCGATCCCGATCACCACGGCCGGCTTTCGATAGCGCTCACGAAGTCGACCCGCGACAATCCCGATCACCCCTGGCGGCCAGTTGGCGGCGGAGACGACCAGAACCGGTCCTGCCGCCAGGGCGGGGTCGGCCTCAATCAGAGTGACGGCCTCATCCAGGACGGCCTGTTCGACGGTGCGACGGTGCGCGTTGAGTTCGTCCAGTTGTGCGGCAAGGGCTGCGGCTTCAACAGGATCGTCTGTCGACAGGAGACGCGCGCCGAGGTCCGAACGCCCGATACGTCCGCCGGCGTTGATCCGGGGCCCGAGGATAAAGCCCGCATGGAAGGTGGTTGCGCTTCCGCTGACCTTGCCGATGTCCGCCAGCGCCCGAAGACCTGGATTGGCCCAGCGTGACATGACCTTGAGTCCCTGTGCGGTCAGTGCACGGTTGAAGCCCGTAAGCTGGGTCACGTCGCAGACTGCGCCCAAGGCGGCGAGGTCGAGCCATTGCCGCAGGTCTGGCTCGGGGCGCTCCGCAAAGAGGCCGCGCCGCCGGGCCTCGCGGTTGAGCGCGGCGAGGAGAACGAAGGCCACCCCCGCCGCCGCCAGGACGCCCTGCCCGGAATTGTCGTCCGGACGATTGGGATTGACCAGCGCCGCCGCGGGCGGCAGCTCGCCCGGCCGCATGAGGTGATGATCAATCACCACGACATCAAGGCCGATGTCCCGCGCCGCCACGAGGGCGTCGATGGCTGCGGCTCCGCAGTCCAGGGTGATGACCAGTTCGGCTCCGCGTTCCTTGAGAGTACGGAAGATGGAGGGGCTGGGGCCGTATCCTTCGGTCACCCGATCCGGGATATAGACCGGGACCTCGCGGCCCATCGCGCGCATCCAGCGCACCACCTGTGCGGCGCTGGCGGCGCCATCGACGTCATAGTCGGCGAACACCACCATGGGCCGCTCGTCGACCAGCGCCTCTACAAGGATTTCCGCAGCGCGGTCCATGTCCCGGAATGAAGAGGGGTCCGGGAACAGGGCCTTCAAGGTTGGGTTGAGGTAGGTCTCGCCGAACTCAGGGCCAATACCCCTGGAGGCCAGGGCGCGCGCCAGAGGTTCGCTGAGGCCCAGTTCAGCCTGGTGTCGCCTCACCACTTCCACCGCCGCAGGTCTCGCGATCCAGCCGCGGCCGGTCAAGGACCGGTTCACGCCCAGGAACGGTCCCTGGTCGGCGGTCATGATCGTCACGCCGGACGGCGCAGGCGGACTTCCCGGACCGTGCGGGTCGACGAGTTCATCACGAGGCTATGGGTGATGACATAGCCTCCCTCCCGGCGGATTCCATCCAGAAGCGCCCCCTTGGTAACCCCGGTCGCCGCGAAGATCGCGTCGGCTCTCACCATTTCATGCAGGTCGTACTTCTTGTCGAAGTCGGTGATTCCAACCCGCCGCGCGCGCTCCTTCTCATCGGCGTTGCGGAACACCAGCCGTCCCTGAAACTGACCTCCGACGCACTTGAGGGCCGCGCAGGCAAGAACGCCCTCAGGCGCGCCCCCCTGTCCGAGGTAAAGATCGATACCGGTCGCCGGATCCGCCGTGTGCATGACGCCGGCGACGTCGCCGTCCGTGATGAGGTTGACCCGGGCGCCGACGGAGCGGATCGAGCTGATGATCTCGGCGTGCCGAGGCCGGTCGAGCACGCAGACCGTGATGTCTTCCGGAGGAACGCCCTTCGCGGCCGCAAGCGCCCGCACATTGTCGGCCGGGGACCTGTCAAGGTCGATCACGCCCGTCGGGTACCCCGGGCCACAGGCGATCTTGTCCATGTAGGTGTCAGGGGCGTTCAGGAGACTTCCCTTCGGCGCCCATGCCATGACCGCCAGGGCATTCGCCATGGCCTTGGCCGTGAGCGTCGTGCCTTCCAGCGGATCGAGTGCGATGTCGATGGCGGCCCCGCCGCGTCCCACCTTCTCACCAATGTAGAGCATGGGCGCCTCGTCCCGCTCACCTTCCCCGATCACGATCTCACCATCTATCGCCAGACTGTTCAGGGCCGTGCGCATGGCGTCGACGGCGGCCTGGTCGGCCGCCTTCTCGTCTCCGCGGCCCGCCAGTGTGGATGCGGCGATGGCGGCGATTTCAGTGACCCGGACGGCGTCCAGGATCAGGCTGCTGTCCAGCTGCTCAGTGCTCATCAGGGGTCTCCGGGCCGCATCCCAGCGGCGATTATCGTTGATTCTCAGATGCCTGCGATGTGGAGGAGCTTCGGCGGCTCAAGGACAGCGGGCAGCTGGCCGATCCGCAGGACCGCCGCCGCCAGCAGGGGCTCTGCGACAGCATGGGTGGTCATCACGATCGGCACCCCGGAGGAACCGCCAGGAGGCTTCTGGAGAAAACTCTCGATCGAGACACCGGCGTCGGCCAGTTCCTCCGAGACTGCAGCAAGCACGCCCGGCTCGTCGCGAACCATGACGCGGATGTAACCCCGCACTTCCGACGCGGCGCCCGCCGAGGGCGAACATGGCGAAAGCCCCAGCGCCGGCCTGCCGAAGACCGGACGACGCGCCCCGCACATGACGTCGGCGATGTCCGCGGCCACGGCTGCGGCCGTGGGCCCCGCGCCGGCGACTGGCCCCTGAAGGAAGATCCTGCCGATCCTTTCGCCTTCAATGTACAGGGCGTTCACGGCCCCTTCTGTCTGCGCAATGGGATGAGTGCTGCGCACCAGGAAGGGACGCACCCTGACGCGGGCGCCCTCACCCGCCCTCTCCGCCGAGGCCACGAGCCGGATCCGATAGCCCAGGTCCGCTGCGAGCCGGATGTCCAGCAGGTCCACCCCCGTAATGCCCGTCACTTCCGCGGCCGCGAAGTTGGGCGACCCGCCGAAAGCCAGGGCGGCCAGGATTGTGATCTTGTGTGCGGCGTCGTAACCGCCGACATCCATGGTGGGATCCGCCTCCGCGTAACCCAGTCGTTGGGCCTCGGCCAGCACATCCTCAAAGGCAGAGCCCGACGCTTCCATCTCGGTCAGGATGTAGTTGCACGTCCCATTGAGGATTCCGGAAAGGCTGCGAACAGTCTCTCCGACAAGGGCCTCCCGTACGGTCTTTACGGCGGGTACGCCCCCCATGACCGCCGCCTCGAAGAGAAGCGGGACGCCCCTGGCTTCAGCCCGGTCAGCCAGTTCTGCGCCATGTTCGGCGATCAGGGCCTTGTTGGCCGTCACCACGGCCTTGCCGGAGGATATGGCCGCCTCGACAGCCGCCTTTGCGGGTCCGTCGGAGCCTCCAATCAATTCAACGAAGATGTCGATCTCCGGAGACTCCGCGAGGGAGACCGGGTCGTCGAACCAGTCCAGGCCAGAGATATCCACCGGCCGGGGGCGCGACCGCGACCTGGCTGAAACTCCGGTGACGACCACTCTGCCGCCCGCCGGGGCGAAGTCCGGCCGCTCTGCGAGGAAGCTGAGAAGTCCTGCCCCCACGGTCCCCAGTCCGGCGACCCCGATGCGCCAGGTCCTGCCAGTGTCGGTCGCGCTCATTCCGCCAATCCCGTGTTGTGCGCCCGTCCGAGAATCTCATCGGCGCTGCTGAGGAAACGCCGGACATTGCGCGCCGCCTGCCGAATGCGGTTCTCGTTCTCGACGAGACCTATGCGCACGTAGCCCTCGCCATACTCGCCGAAGGCGACGCCGGGCGCGACTGCGACACCGGCTTCTTCGATCAGCAGCTTGGAGAACAACATGGACCCCGCCTCACTGAAGGCCTCCGGAAGCGGCGCCCAGGCGAACATGGAGGCGGGCGGCGCCGGGATGTCCCATCCCGCCCTCTTCATGGACTCGACGAGGGTGTCCCGCCGCGACCGGTAGATGCCCCGGATCTCCTCTACGCAGTCCTGGGGCCCGTTCAAGGCCGCTGCAGCGGCGACCTGGATGGGCGTGTAGGCGCCGTAATCGAGATAGGACTTCACCCTGGCCAGGGCGGCGCAGATGCGGGCGTTGCCGACGACCATTCCCACACGCCATCCGGCCATGGCGTAGGTCTTGGACAGGGAGTTCACCTCGACCGCGATATCCTTCGCTCCGGGAACCTGGAGCACAGACGGGGGGGGATTGCCGTCGAAATAGATCTCCGAATAGGCGATGTCGGACAGGACAAGCATGTCGTGCCGCCGCGCCAGCGCGACCGCCTCCTTGTAGAAGTCGAGGTCCACCCACTGCGCCGTCGGGTTTGACGGGTATGACAGAATAAGAACCGACGGCGGCGGCGCCGAGTGTTTCACAGCGCGGCTGATGCCGGAAAGGTACTCTTCCGGGGACAGGGCGGGGACGTGCCGGATCACGCCGCCGGCCATGATGAAGCCGTACGCATGAATGGGATAGGCGGGGTTCGGACAAATGATGACGTCGCCGGGAGCCGTGAGAGCCTGGGCGAGGTTGGCGAAGCCCTCCTTGGATCCGAGGGTGGCGATGACCTCGGTGTCCGGATCGAGCTTCACGCCGAAGCGCCGGTCATAGTACCCCGCCATGGCGCGCCGCAGGCCGATGATGCCCTTGGACGCGGAATATCTCCCGGCCTTCGGATCCCGGGCGGTTTCGATCATTTTCTCCACGATATGCCTGGGTGTCGGCATGTCGGGATTGCCCATCCCGAAGTCGATGATGTCCACACCTTCGGCGCGAAGGCGGGCCTTGATGCGATTGACCTCCTCGAAAACATAGGGCGGGAGGCGGCGGATGCGGTGAAACTCGGGTGTCATGTCTGCTCGGGTCGCGCAGTTCGCGACGAATGGGAGCCTGTAGGCGCTTGGCATAACCTCCGCTCCCGGAGCCGCCAAGCGGTTTGAAGATTGCGCCTCCGCGGGTCCTATCTGGGGGACGGCGGAGGCGGTGTAGCTCGCCTGCGAATCTCCCGGGCGAAGGCCTCGGCGGCGGGGGTTGCGGAAACGGTCGGAGCCGGCGGGCCAGCGTCGACGCGCGCGCGCGCGGCGAAAGCCTCGGTATTGTCCAGGATCCAGGTCGCTTCGGTGGTGTTTCGTTCCAGGGAGAGTCCCTCCGACATGACCGAACGCGCCGCCCGTCCCCATTCGGCCAGCGGGCGGACATCTGTCGGAAGATCTGGAATGTCCGAGAACTCCGGACCGCTGCCCGCCGCCCGAACCAGGGTGTCGGCCTCGGTCATCAGGGGGGCCGGCGTCCGCCCCTCGCCTTCCGGAGCGGACGCGCACCCGACCAGCAGGGC
>JBJTEN010000130.1:0-5346 GCA_046092925.1 Phenylobacterium sp.
TAGAAGGGGTTAGAGGATCCCGTTGGGAGATTTCCGGGCCAGGCCCGGGGAGGGGATTCAGGCCCTTGTCAGTCACAGCGGTTGGTGGCACGTTTAACTCATGTCCGCGCTGCCGCAGTTTTCGACCAATAACAACGGCCCCACCGGGGTCGAGGGTCTCTGCACGCGCTGAGCTAAAGACAGCAGGCAAGGATCACAAGGCCCCCCAATCGGCGGGGCCTTTTTCTTTGGCGCCGCAGATCGGTCGGCCTCTCCGGAGGTGACATGGAACCGATACGAGACCGCCAAACGACCCACCCGACCATCGAGGACCTCCGCCGCCATATCGGCGCGGTCGTGACCCTGGAGGGCTTTGTTGAGACCCTCCGCGATCAGAAGCGGATGCAGTTTCTCATTCTGAACCGTCACGGAGGGGCGGTGCAGGTCGTTCACGAGAAGGCCGGCGCAAATGACCGGCTGGCTCAGCGGCTGGGGGCCCTGACGCCAGGATCCGCGGTCACCGTGACGGGAACCGTGAGGGAGGCGGCTTCGGTCAAGCTGAACGGCTTTGAGATCCAGGCTGCGGACATCGTGGTCCACAGCCTCGCGGCGACGCCTCTCCCGGTCGCCGTGGACTCTTCGCTCGAGAAGCAGATCGACTGGCGGGTCCTGAGTCTGCGCAGGCCTGAGCAACGACTGGTCTTCGAAGTGCAGACCACGCTTGAACAGGCCATGCGCGCCTATTGGGCGCGGAAAGGTTTCATTGAGATCCACTCGCCAAAGCTCATGGGGACATTCAGTGAGTCCGGGGCCGAGGCGTTCAAGGTTCAGTACTTTGACCGGACCGCTTACCTGGCGCAGTCGCCGCAGTTCTACAAGCAGATGGCGATGGCGGCGGGATTTGAACGGGTTTTCGAGGTGGGACCGGCCTTCCGGGCCGAACCGTCCTTCACCGCCCGCCATGAGACGGAGTTTACGTCGATCGATATGGAGGTCGCCTGGACCGACTCCCACCAGGATCTGATGGCGCTGGAGGAAGACTGGCTGGTCGAGGTGATGACGCAGGTCGCCGCCGTTCATGGGCAGGCGCTGGAAGAACTTCTGGGCGTGCGGATCGACGTGCCCGTGAGGCCCTTCCCCAGGGTGTCCCTGCAGGATGCACAAGCAATTGTCAGGGCATCAGGCCATACGCCGACAAAGACGGACGACCTGGACCCCGAGGGCGAACGACGATTGTGGGCGCACGTGGCGCGCGAACATGGCCACGATTTCGTCTTTGTGACCGACTATCCGGTGACAGCCCGGCCCTTCTATCATCGTCGTCACAGGGATCGGCCTGACCTGACGCAGAGCTTCGACCTGCTCTGGAGGGGTATAGAGATCACGACGGGCGCCCAGCGGGAGCATCGATACGACCCGCTCAAGGCCCAGGCCGTGGAGCGCGGTTATGATCTGGAGCCTTTGCGCAGCTATATCGACTTCTTCCGTTACGGTTGCCCGCCGCACGGCGGCATGGGTGTCGGACTCGCCCGGCTGCTGATGGTGATGCTCCGAAGGTCCAGTATCCGCGAGGTGACCTTTCTGAGCCGGTCCCCGACACGTCTGACGCCTTGAGCCGCCTTGCGTTGATTTCCGGGGACATGTCGCAGAGGGCGAGCGTTGGAGCGTGGGCGTTGGGCCATGCCCTCGGCGCGATCGAAGAGACGCCGGATTTCCCTCTCCGTCGCGCCTTGCGCTCCACCTCCCCTGATGGGCAGGGCTATCGCATATGGCCGAGCAGGGAGAGGAGGAAGGCGTCGTCCCATCCGGCACGCTTGAGCTTTTTCTTCATTGAGCCCTTTGCGGGGTGATGCCTGGCGATGTTGAGGGCGAGTTTTCTGAGGAGTGCGAGGTTCTGTGGGGCATTGTCCTTGCGGCTCCTTGCGCGGTCTTCTTCGAAGGCGACGTCCAGGACCCAGTGGAGCTGGTTCTCGATCGTCCAGTGGGTCCTTGCAACCTGGAGCATCCGCTCTGCGGTGAGCAGAGTGGAGAGCAGATACCATCGCACGATCACGGCCTCGGGCTCGTTGCGCATCTTGCGGCGGGTCTCGACGCGGGCGACGGCGGCGAGGCCGGGGAAGTCTAGGCCCTGGGCGGGGACGACGATGGCGGTGCGGCTTTCGGACCGGTCGTGGGCCTTGACCGGACCGCTCGCCGCCCCGGTGGGGGGATCGAGGGTGTCGAAGAGGGCCTTGGCCTGCGCCAGCCGGACCGGCTGGTTCGCCTTCAGGGCCAGGGCGTAGTCCGCGCCGGTATCGAGGATCGCCTGGGCCGTGTCCGCCCGGCAATGCAGGGCGTCGGCGGTGACGATGCAGCCGTCGAGCCGCAGGAGCGCCAGGGCCTGCCGCGCGCCCAGCGCCTCGTTGCGACCGGGCGCAAGGCGCTGGCCGATCACCAGCCGCGCCTCGGCCGCCCAGACATTGACCAGGTGCAGCGGCGTCGCCTTGCGTCCCCGCTCATAAGCCCCGCGCAGCGCCTTGCCGTCGATCGCAACCACGCCCGTCAGCGCCCCGGCGAAGGCCCGCGTGAACTTCGCAAACGCCTCCTCGAACGGCTCCGGCTCCAGAAGACGTAACACCCGGCTGAAGGTGTCGTGGCTCGGCGGACCGTGCGGCAGGCCCACCACCTGGCGCAGCAACTCCAGCTTGGCGTCCGCGAACTCCGCCATGTCCGTGCAGTCCTCCGCCCCGCACAGCACCGCCGCTAGAGCCACGAACATCACTTCCAACAAATCATGACGCGCGTTGCTCGCTCGCGGGTCCGGAACTTCCGAGAAGTAAGACTCGAAATCTCCCATGGGAGCCTCCCAAAACAAGGAAGACACCCTCAGAATCCAGTTCGCCCAGATCACTCAAGCCAAATGCGATTCCCCTGCCCTGATGGGGAGGAATGACAGAGCCCATGGCTCCCCCAAGGGGGAGCTCCGACCGAAGGTCGGTGAGGGGGTCTTTTGCGGCTCAGCTGGCGCCCTCAGACGCGCTGTGCGCGCCACCTCCACCTAGGCGAGACATTGGGGTGGGCGCCCTAAGCCGCCCGGCGGCCCTCGACCTCCGCCAGGCGCTGGATGGTCACGTAGTCGGTCTTGCCGGTGCCCAGGACGGGGATCTCGGGCACCTTCACGATCTTGCGGGGCACGGCGATCTCGGGGGCGCCGAGGGACTGGGCGTGCTCGACAATGGCCGTGGCGGCGGCGTCGGTGCGGTCTGTGAAGAGGATCAGCCGCTCGCCCTTCTTGGGGTCGGGCATGGCGATGACAGCGTGGCGGTTGTCCGGCCAGAGGGACAGGACGAGGTCCTCGGCCGCGGTCAGGGAGACCATCTCCCCGCCCACCTTGGCGAAGCGCTTGGCGCGTCCCAGGATGGTGATCCAGTTGTCGTCGGTCATGCTGACGATGTCGCCGGTGTCGAGCCAGCCGTCGACCGGAGCCTCGAGGGTTCCGTCGGGACGCAGGTAACCGGCCATGACGTTGGCGCCGCGCACGAGCAGCTTGCCGCCGCCGCTGATGCCCTCGACGGGCTCCAGTCGCCCCTCCATGCCGGGCAACAGCCGGCCCACCGTGCCCCGGCGATTGTCGTCCGGGTGGTTGATGGCGATGATCGGCGCGGCCTCGGAGGCGCCATAGCCCTCGAGGACCGGAACGCCGCCGAAGCGGTCGCGGATGAGGTTATGGGTCTCTTCCCGAACCTTTTCAGCGCCGGCGACGATAAACTTCAGGCCCGAGAGCTCGTCACTGTCGCTGGCCCGGGCGTACTGGTTGATGAAGGTGTCGGTGGCCAGCAGCAGGGCGGCCTTGGTGTCCTTGATCAGGGGCGGGATCTGCTTGACGTGCAGGGGCGAGGGATACTCGAACACCTTCATGCCGGTCAGAAGGGGCAGGAGGATGCCGCCGGTCAGGCCGAAGGAGTGGAAGATCGGCAGGGGATTGAACAGGACCCAGTCGGGGTCGATGTCGATGAAGTCCGCCGCCTGGGCGACATTGGAGATCAGGTTCTGCTGCGTCAGGACGACTGCCTTGGGCGCGCCGAAGCTGCCCGAGGTGAAGAGGATGACCCCGATGTCCGACGGCTTGGACGGGGGCGCGAACCGCATTGGCAGGGCGCCGCCGGCGGCGGCGAAGAGCTTGTCGGCCAGGCCGACCTTCTCGCGCACGTCCTCAAGGTAGGTGACCGTCGCCACCGTCTCGAGGGCGTCGACCAGGTCGTGCAGCTGGCCCTGCTCGATGAACTTGTGGGCGGTGAGGACCCGCTTCACCCCGGCCAGCTCGCAGGCGGCCTTGAGGTTGCGGATGCCCGATGTGAAGTTGAGCATGGTCGGCACGCGGCCGAAAGCATGGAGGGCGAAGAAGGTGACCACGCCGGCCGAACTGGCCGGCAGCATGACCCCGACCCGCTCGCCCTTCTCGGTGAGGGCGGCGATCCGGCGCCCGAGGGCGAAGGCGGCGCGGATCAGGTCGGTATAGCTGAGGGGATTGCGGTCCTGGTCCTCCAGGATCAGCTTCCTGGCGCCAAAGGCCGCCCTTGCGTCGACCAGGGCGCTGAAAATCGTGCCGCCGCCGTTGATGTAATCTCCTAGCTTCGCCACGGACCTCTCCCTCTGGATTCTCTGTTCCGGAAAGGTAGTCGCCCCCCCTCGGAATGAAAAGACCGGTTACAGTGTGTGAGCGTGGCCATGGGCGATCTCGCGGCTTGATCCGGCGGCCCGGAAGGATGATCTAGGGGCATGGCCACCGTCATCGACACCCGCGCCGGTCCCCGACCGCGCCACCCCGAGAAGCGCAACCGGGCCGACACCCCCGTGCTCCGCAAGCCGGAGTGGCTGCGCGTGCGGGCGCCGGGCTCGGAGGGCTATGCGGCGACCCGGGCCATCGTGAAGGCCCATGGCCTGGTGACGGTCTGCGAGGAGGCGGCCTGCCCCAACATCGGCGAGTGCTGGACCCAGTCCCACGCCACCATGATGATCATGGGGGATGTGTGCACCCGGGCCTGCGCCTTCTGCAACGTGGCCACCGGCCGTCCCGGGCCCCTGGACCCGACCGAGCCCGCCCGGGTGGCCGACGCCGTGGCGAAGATGGGGCTGAAGCACGTGGTCATCACCTCGGTGGACCGGGACGACCTGGCCGACGGCGGCGCCGCCCACTTCGCCGCCGTGGTGCGCGAGATCCGGGCCCGGGCGCCGGGGGCGACCGTGGAGATCCTGACCCCGGACTTCCTGCGCAAGCCGGTGGCGGCGGCGCTGGAGGTGATCGCCTCCCGGCCGGACGTCTTCAACCACAACCTCGAGACCGTTCCGCGCCTCTATCCCTCGATCCGGCCGGGCGCCCGCTATTAC
>JBJTEN010000131.1:0-4442 GCA_046092925.1 Phenylobacterium sp.
GCCTTCAGGGCCGTCCGGTCGCGCAGGGCCTGCAACAGGTGGGCCGTCCCCATGATGTTGGCCGCAAAGGTGGCGACGGGATCGGCGATGGCGGCGCGGACCAGGGGTTGGGCGGCCATGTGCAGGACCAGGTCGAACTCGGCCGCCATCAGGGTCTGGGCCACCTCTGTGGCCTCGCGAAGATCGGCGATGCGGGAGTCGGTCAGCTCGCCCACCCCGGCCAGGTCGAAAAGGGCCGGCTCCTGGTCGGGCGCCAGGGCGAGACCCGTCACCCTGGCCCCCATGGCGGCCAGCCAGATGGCCGTCCAGCCGCCCTTGAAGCCGGTGTGTCCGGTCAGCAGGACCCGCTTGCCGGCCCAGAAGGCGGGATCGGGGCGGGTCAGGACCACAGCTTCCAGGGCGCCTGGCCCGACGCCCACAGGGCCTCGAGGTTGTTCTTGTCGCGCAGGGTGTCCATGCCGGTCCAGAAGCCCGCGTGGGGAAAGGCCATCAGCTGGCCGTCAGCGGCCAGGCCCTGAAGAGGCTCGGACTCCCAGGGCATGGGGTCGCCGGAAATCCGGCTCACCACCTCGGGCTGGAGCACGAAGAAGCCGCCATTGATCAGGCCCTCGTCGCCCGGAGGCTTCTCCACGAACCGCCGCACGGCCCCCTCGTCGATGTCGAGCGCCCCGTAACGCCCGGGGGGCGAGACCGCCGTCACCGTCGCCTGCCGGCCATGCGACCTGTGGAAGGCCGCCAGGGCGCCGATGTCCACATCCGCCACGCCATCACCATAAGTGAAGAAGAAGGGCTGGCCCGGCTCCAGATAGCTCGCCACCCGCCTCAGCCGGCCGCCGGTCATGGTCTCGGCCCCGGTGTCCACCAGGGTCACCTGCCAGGGCTCGTGGTGGGTGGCGTGGTACTCCACCGCGCCCCTGGCCAGGTCCACCGTCAGGTCGGCGTTGTGCAGGACATAGTTGGCGAAATACTCCTTGATCATGTAGCCCCGGTAGCCGAGGCAGATGATGAAATCCCGGACCCCGAAATGGGAGTACAGCTTCATGATGTGCCAGAGGATCGGCCGGCCGCCGATCTCGATCATGGGCTTGGGCCGCAGGTGGCTTTCCTCGGAGATCCGGGTGCCCAGGCCGCCGGCCAGGATCACCGCCTTCATCCCCGCCGCGGGACTGTCGGATTGGGTCAAGACGCTGTGCATCCCTCTGTCGCGCCGCCTGCGCGCGCCCCCTCTTAGCCCGAACGCGTGCGTCGATGAAGCCTGAACGGCCCGTCGACCTCATCATCATCGGCGCCCAGAAGGCCGGCACCACCGCCCTGTTCGATTATCTCGGCGACGATCCGGCCTATGTCCGGTCCGACGTCAAGGAGGTCCACTTCTTCGACCTCGAGGACCCGGCCGCCTCCACGCCCGACCTGTCCGCCTACGCCGCCCGCTTCCCCGACAGGCCCGGCGTGCGCGTCGAGGCCACCCCCATCTACATCTACTGGCCCGGCGCCCTGGAACGGATCGCCGTCGCCTGCCCTGGAGTGCGCCTCGTCCTCCTCCTGCGCGATCCCGTGGAGCGGGCTTGGTCCCACTGGCGCATGGAGACCGCCCAGGGCGCTGAGAGCCAGCCCTTCTCCTGGTGCATCCGCCGGGGCCGCCACCGCCTCTTCGAGGCCGAACCCTTCGGCCATCACCGCGAATTCTCCTATGTCGAGCGCGGCTTCTACGGCGAGCAGGTCGAGCGGCTGTTCTCCCTTTTCGACCCCGCAGACGTCCACATCGAGAGGGCCGAGGACCTCGACGCCGACCCGGCCGCCGTCCTCGCCCGCCTCGCCGCCTTCGCCGGGACACCGCCTCCGCCGCCCGTCCGCCCCCGCCGGGTCCATGTGGGCGCCCCGGCTCTGATCCCCGAGGCCGACGCCGCCTTCCTGCGCCAGATCTACGCCCCCGACCAGGTCCGCCTGAAGGCCCTGACCGGGATCAGCTGGGTCAGCTGAAAATCCGCCGCCCCCTCACCCTCGGGGGAGCAATTCAGCGCCTGTAATTCCTCCCCCTTCCAGGGGGAGGAGGACCGCAAAGCGGGCCGGAGGGGGTCTGCGGAGTCCCGCGACATTCCCCAGGATGCGCGATAGCCTCCATCCATGCGCAGCCTCCTCGCCCTGCCCTTCCTCGTCCTCCTCAGCGCCGCCGCGCCTGGCCCGCCGCGTCTGTCCCTGCCCCTCGCCTGTACGCCGGGGACGGACTGCTTCCTGCAGAACCATGTCGACCGCGACCCCGGCCCGGGGGTGAGGGACTACCGCTGCGGGACCCAGACCTACGAGGCCCACACCGGAACCGACATCCGCCTGACCGACCACGCCGCCCGCCTCCGGGGCGTGGACGTACTGGCCGCCGCACAGGGGCGGGTGGTGCGGTTGCGCGACGGCGAGCCGGACATCTCGGTCAGGGACCCGGGCGCTCCGCCCGTCGCCGGGCGCGAGTGCGGCAACGGCGTCGTCATCGACCATGGCGGCGGCTGGGAGACCCAGTCCTGCCACCTCGCACGAGGCTCGATCCGCGTGAAGGTGGGCCAGGAGGTGGCCGCCGGCCAACCCATCGCCCGCGTGGGCCTTTCGGGGAACACCGAATACCCCCACCTCCACCTCACCCTGCGCCAGGGGACGCGGACAGTGGATCCCTTTCTGCCCGACGGCGGCGCGGCGTGTTCGACGCAGCCGGGAGGAGCCGGCCTCTGGACGCCCGCCGCCGCCGCGGCCCTGGCCTACCGGCCCGGCGGGGTGGTGCTGAACGCGGGGTTCGCCGACGGCCCCGTCGATAACGCCCGGGTGGAGGCCGGCGCCCCGCCGCGCCCGGGGCGCGCCTCGCCCGCCCTGGTGGCCTATGTCCGCGCCATCAACCTCCAGGGCGGGGACCGGCCGGTCCTGACCCTTACCGGACCGGACGGGTCTGTCCTGGCCCGCGCCGAGGGCGCGCCGCTGGATCGCAGCAAGGCCCAGTGGCTGGTCTTCGTCGGGAAGAGGGCCCCGCCCGGTGGCTGGCCCGCCGGCGTCTATCGGGCGGACTACTCTGTCCTGCGGAACGGACAGGTCGTGCTGAGCCGCAGGTTCGACCTGCGGCTCTGAGGGCCGGCTTCAGGTGACGATGTCGCCGGCGCTGATCTCGGTATTGTCCACCCCGGTCAGCACGATCACCTGGTCGGCGTCGCCGTCCGAGTCGGTGTCGACGAAGAGGTAGCCGTTCGTCCCGTCGAACTCGAAGGCGTAGAGCTGGCTTGCGGCGGACGTCCCATTCAGCGCCGCCAGGGCGAGGTCTGCCGCGGCGAGGGCGGCGGTGAAGTCCGCCACTGCGGCGCCCGCCTCCACATAGTTGCCGGTCCCCGCCGTCGCATCGCCCGCCAGGCCGAGGCCGAGGGTATCCGCGCCGGAGGTGAAATCGGCGATCGTGTCCGCCGTTCCGAGGGTCAGGCCGGAGTCCGTGGTCCCGAAGACGAAGCGGTCGGAGTCCGCGCCTCCCGTCAGGATGTCGGCGCCCAGGCCGCCGGACAGGGTGTCGCCGCCGATCCCGCCGGACAGGGTATCGGCGTCATCGTTGCCGGAGAGGCTGTCCGCGCCGGCGCCGCCGACGAGGTTGTCGGCTCCCACCAGGCCGCTGATCGTATCCGCGACAGACGTCCCCGTCAGGGTCTCGGCGCCGCCGGCGCCGTTCAGGGTCACGGCGAGATGATTGAGGCCGGTCAGGGTGCTCAGGTCCAGGGCGACCCCCGAGATGGAGGTCACGATCAGCGTTTCTGTTCCGCCGCCCGAGGTCCCGTTCACCGCCCAGGTCTGGCCGCCGACCTGGGTCGGGGAAAGGGTCAGCGTGGCCCCGTCCGCAATGGTGAAGGCCTCGATGTCCGTGAAGGTCACGTCCGAGAGGTTGGTGTTGGAGGCAAGGTGCACGGTATCCGTACCCGAGCCCCCATTCACCGTCTCGGTGGCCGAGGTGTCCGGCGTGCCATTGTAGACAAAGGTGTCGTCGCCGCCCCCGCCGCTCATGGCGTCGGAACCGAGACCTCCCGTGATCGTATCCGAACCTGCAGTGCCGGTGAGGACCTCGTCGCCGGTGGAGCCGTCGATCCGGAAGGCGGCGTTGGTCACCGTCGTGATGCCGGAAAGGTTCACGGTCGCGTTCGCGGCCGCGGTCACGATCACCCTCTCGACGACGCCTCCGGTCGTCCCGGCCACCGTCCAGTTCGCACCGGTGATCTGACTGCCGGCGAAGGTCGCATCGGCGGCTTCGGCGAGGGTCAGGGCCTCGATCCCGGTGATGGAGACAGAGGACAGGTCCGTCGTCGCCGTCAGGTGCAGGGTATCGGTATCGGCGCCGCCGTCGACAGACTCTCCGGCCCCGACATCCGCCGTCCCGTTGAAGATGAAGGTATCGGCGCCGGCTCCGCCTGAAAGCTGGTCCGCCCCCGTCC
>JBJTEN010000132.1:0-3416 GCA_046092925.1 Phenylobacterium sp.
GGAGGGGAGCGCAAGGTCCATCATGCCCTCTTCTGGCGCGCGTCGGTTTCGGGGGCAACCTTGCGATGCTTGCCGCCGGGGGCGCCGGGCGGCAAGGTGAGCGCAGTCCAAGGGAGGACGAAGACATGACCCGGACCCTGAACCCGCCTGAGCCGGTTCTTGAGCCTGATCTGCCGATCATCGATCCGCATCATCACCTCTGGGACAGGCCGGCGGCCCGGGGCTCGGACCTGCCGCCGCCGTCCCATCCCTTCGAGGCGGTGATCCGCCTGTCCCCAAGGTATCTCTTCGACGACCTCCTGGCGGACATGACCAGCGGCCACAAGGTGATTGCGACGGTCTACATGGAGTGTGGGGCCATGTACCGACGGGGTGCGGACCCCGCCTTTCGCCCGGTCGGCGAGACGGAGTTCGTGAACGGCGTTGCGGCCATGTCGGCCAGCGGGATTTACGGCGATGTCCGGGCCTGCGCCGCCATTGTCGGCCATGTCGACCTGACCCTCGGGGCGGGCGCCCGGGCGGTGCTGGAGGCGCACATGGCCGCCAGCCCCCGCTTCCGGGGTATCCGGCATTCGGCATCCTCGGATCCGGATCCTGCGGTGCTCGGACCCCTCTCGGGCCGCCCCCCGGGCCTGTACAGGGACGCCCGGTTCCGGGAGGGGTTCGCCCAGCTGGCCCCTCTGGGCCTCTCCTTCGACGCCTGGATGCTGGAGCCTCAACTGGATGACCTGATCGACCTGGCCCGGGCCTTCCCCGAGACCCAGATCATCCTGGATCATGTGGGAACCCCCCTGGGGCTGGGCGCCTATGCCGGCCGGCGCCAGGAACGCCTTCCTGTCTGGCGGGAGAAGATCCGGGCGCTTGCGGCCCTGCCGAACGTCGCCTGCAAGGTCGGCGGTCTGGCCATGGCCGTCCCCGCCTTCCCTTCCTTCCTTTCAGACCCGCCGGCGAGCTCGGAACAGCTCGCGGCCGAGTGGCGGCCTTATGTGGAGACCTGCGTCGAGGCCTTCGGGGCCGACAGGTGCATGTTCGAGAGCAACTTCCCCGTCGATCTGGGTTCCTGCGACTACCGGACCCTGTGGAACACCTTCAAGCGGCTGGCCGCAGGCGCGTCCGCCGATGAGAAGACCGCACTCTTCTCCGGGACCGCCCAAAGGATCTACCGGGTGGACCTGACCTGACGCCGCGTCAGGGCCTTGCCCCGGAAACCTTCCGACCGCAAAGTCGCTTCAACAAGACAGGGGAGAGAACCATGGCGATCGATTTCGAGATTCCGGAAGACGCAAAGGCGATCCGCGAGCGGGTGCGCCGCTGGGTGCACGAGGAGTGCATTCCCGCCGAGAAGCGTCTGGTGGACCGGGAGTCCTTCAAGGTCGTACTGGCCGAGCTGAGGGCCAAGGCGCGGTCCCAGGGCCTCTGGAGCCCCTTCATCCCCAAGGAATACGGCGGCATGGGTCTTGGCCCCCTGGCCAACGCCCTTGTCCAGATGGAACTGGGCGAGAGCCACCTGGGCGCCCTGTCGATGAACAGCCAGGGTCCCGACGACGCCACCATGCTGACCCTGCTGGCGCACGGCACCGACTTCCAGAAGGAAAAGTACCTCAAGCCGCTGCTGAACGGCGAGAAGCGCGTCTGCTACTCCATGACGGAGAAGGCCGCCGGCGCCGACGCCACGGGCATGCAGACCCGGGCGGTCAAGGACGGCAAGGGCAATTACGTCCTGAACGGCGAGAAGTGGTTCTCGTCCGCCGCCAGCGCCGCGGACCTGGCGGTGGTGATGGCCATGACCAACCCCGACGCGCCGCGTCACCAGCGCTATTCGACCTTCATCGTCGAGCTGCCCAACCCGGGCTACATCATCAAGCGCGACATTGCGACCATGGCCGCAGAGGGTCCGCTTTCCCACATCATGGGCGGAGGCCACTCGGAGATCGAGATCAAGGACCTGGTCGTGCCGGAGGAAAACCTCCTGGGCGGGGAGGGTAACGGCTTCAACATGGGCCAGCACCGCCTGGCTTACGGGCGCCTGCGCCACGGCATGCACAACGTCGCCCTGGCCCAGCGGGCGCTTGACCTGGCCGTCAAGCACGTGACCTCGCGAGAGACCTTCGGGCAGAAGCTGTCCAAGCGGCAGGGCGTCCAGTGGATGCTGGCCGACTGCGCCAGCGAGCTCTACATGGCCCGGCTGATGCTGCTGCACATCGCCTACAAGGCGGAGAAGGGCATGGACCTGCGGCAGGAAAACTCCATCGCCAAGGTCTTCCTCGCCAACATGGTCCACAAGGTGGTGGACACCGCCATCCAGCTGCACGGGGCCCTCGGCTACAGCCGCGATACGCCTCTGGCCGCCTGGTACACCCATATCCGCTCGCAGCGGCTGGTGGACGGTCCGGACGAGGTGCACCGCTGGACCACCGGCCGCAACGTCATCCGCGCCTTCGAACGTGATGGCACCTCTGCCGCGGCGGCAGGCGGCGACCTGCTCTGAGGCTCCGGCTCAGCGGCGTGGGCGGGCGGCCTCGTAGAGGGCCACCGCCGCCGCCGCGGCCACGTTGAGGCTCTCGAAGCCGCCGGGCATGGGGATGCGGGCGGTGTCGTCGCAGTGCTCGGCGACCAGCCGACGGACGCCTTCGCCTTCCGACCCCAAAACCAGGACGACCGGAGCGCCGTCGAGCACTTCGGACAGGTCGCGGGTCGCACCGCCGTCGAGGCCGACCGCCCGCCAGCCCATGTCGGAAAGTCGCTCAAGCGCCCGGGAAAGATTGACGGTCCTCGCGACCGGCAGGAGGTCCACGGCGCCGGCTGCGGCCTTGGCCAGGGCCCCGGAAAGGCGCGGGGCGCGCCGTTCCTGAAGGATCACCCCCCGGGCGCCGAAGGCGGCGGCCGAACGCAGAATGGCGCCGACATTCCCCGGGTCGGTCACCTGGTCCAGCATGAGCAGGACGGCTCCGGGTTCCGGGGCGAAGTCTTCGAGATCCACGGACTCCGGCTCCGGGCCTTCAAGGGCCAGGCCCTGGTGGGCGGCGCCCGGGGGGAGGAGGCGGGACAGGGTCCCGGCGTCCATGATCTCCAGCCGCTTGAGCGGCCCGAATCGCAGCTCGAGGCTCCGGGCGCGATCCGGGGTGGCGACCAGCCTCCTCAGGGCTGGACGCGCCGGGTTGGCGAGGGCCGCCTCGACGGCGTGGACGCCCCAGATCCACTCGCCGGAAGGCCCGCCGCGACGGGCCTTTCCCGGATCGCCGTGCTCGGAGGACACGGCCCCCGGTCGGCGGTTTCGGCCTGCGTTGCGTTCGGAAAAGGAGGCCACTATAAGACGCGCTCCAAATTGGGGGCGGGGTTTCCCGGCCTTGATAGGATGTCCGGCGCACTGGGGGAATGTCCCGAGTGGCAAAGGGGGGGGACTGTAAATCCCCTGG
>JBJTEN010000133.1:0-7558 GCA_046092925.1 Phenylobacterium sp.
GGTCTGGGGGTCGGTCAGCAGGTCGCGCCGCCAGGTCTCCAGGGCGTCCGCGCCCTGGACGTCGGCCCCGTAGCTGTCCCAGTTGCGGACGCTGGCCCCGGTGCGCACCCCGTCCCGGGCCAGGGCCTCGGCGCCGGGCAATAGGCGGGGCGCCAGGGGATCGATCCGGAGGGTGAGGCCCGCCCCCCGGGCCATTTCCAGCCCATGCCCCAAAAGGCCGAAGCCGGTGACGTCGGTCATGGCGTGGACGCCCTCCAGGGCCGCCAGGTCCGGTCCCGGCGTGTTGAGCCGGGTCGCTGAGCCCACAAGGGCGGCGTAGCCCGCCGCGTCCAGCCGGCCCTGCTTGAATGCGGCGGAAAGCACGCCCACGCCCAGGGCCTTGCCGAGGATCAGTTCGTCCCCCGCCCGCGCGGCGCGGTTGGTCATGACCCGGTCCGGGTGGACGAGGCCCAGGGCCACCAGGCCGTAGATGGGCTCGACGCTGTCGATGGAGTGGCCGCCGGCGATGGGCACACCCGCCTCGGCGCAGATCTCGGACCCGCCCGCCAGGATGCCTCGGATGGTCTCCACCGGCAGGACATTGATGGGCATGCCCACCATCGCCAGGGCCAGGATGGGCCTGCCGCCCATGGCGTAGACGTCGGACAGGGCGTTGGCGGCGGCGATCCGTCCGAAGTCCCGGGGATCGTCCACCATGGGCATGAAGAAGTCGGTGGTAGCGATCAGGGCCTGGTCGTCGTTCAGCCGCCAGACCGCCGCATCGTCCGAGGTCTCGGTCCCGACCATCAGGCCGGCGAAGGGCGCCGCCTGGGGGGCGCCCGCAAGGATCTGCTGCAGCACGCCCGGGGCGATCTTGCAGCCACAGCCGCCGCCATGGGCCAGGCTCGTCAGCCGCACCGGCCCCTCCGCCGTTCCGCCGGATTCCGCCATGCTCCGTCCCTCCTGTTCAGACCGCCGCGTCGCGGGTGTATACCAGCGGCCCATGACCAGCGCCCCCGATTTCCCGTCGCGCCGAGCGGACCCGGCCCCATGAGCGGCCCCGAGGCCGTCGTCTCCGCCGACGCCGCCACCCGGGCGGGCTTCGACATGATCATCGATGTGCGCAGTCCCGGAGAGTTCGCGGAGGACCACGTCCCCGGCGCGGTGAACCTGCCGGTCCTCGACAATGACGAGCGGGCGGAGGTGGGGACCCTCTATGTCCAGACCTCGCGCTTCCTGGCCCGCAAGGTTGGCGGCGCCTATGTCGCGCGCAACATCGCCGGCCACCTGCTGGGCGCCCTGGCGGACCAGCCCGGCGGCTTCCGGCCCCTGGTCTATTGCTGGCGGGGCGGCCTGCGCTCCGGCGCCATGGCCCACATCCTGTCCCAGGTCGGCTGGCGCGTGGGCGTGCTGGCCGGGGGCTACCGCACCTATCGCCGGGAGGTGACCGCCCGGCTTTATGACTCCCCGCCCGGCTTCCGCGCCCTGGTCCTCGACGGCCCCACCGGGTCGGGCAAGACCGAGGTCCTGCGCCGCCTGCCGGCCCTGGGGGTGCAGGTGCTGGACCTGGAGGGCCTGGCCGAACACCGGGGCTCCCTGCTCGGCGCCCTGCCCGGCCAGCCCCAGCCGGCGCAGAAGATGTTCGAGAGCCGCCTGCTCGGCGCCCTTGAGGCCCTGGATCCGTCGCGGCCTGTCGTGATCGAGGCGGAGTCCAGCAAGGTCGGCGAGCGCATGGTGCCCCCCGCCGTCTGGACCGCCATGTCCGAGGCCCCGGCCTTCCACCTGTCGGCGCCGCCGGAGGCTCGGGCCGCCTACCTCGCCGGAGGCTATGCCGAGAACGCCCGGAACGTGGAGGCCCTGATGGCCCTCCTCTCCCGCCTGCCCAGCAAGCCGGGCGCGCGCCGCCTTGCGGAGTGGCGGACCCTGCTCGAGGCCGGCGACCTGGAGCCCGTGGCCCTCGGCCTGGTGGAGTCCCACTACGACCCCGCCTACCGCCGCGCCTCCCGCCAGCAGGCGCGACCGCAGATCGGCGCCGTCGACCTGTCGGAGATTTCCCCCGCAGAACTCGACCGGGCCGCCGAAGCGGTGGCGGCGCGGGCGAGCGATCTCTGACCCCGCCGGGGGCGAGGCCATCGGGCGGCCTGGATGAGGGAGGATGGTGGACGTGACAGGGATCGAACCTGTGACCCCCTCGATGTCAACGAGGTGCTCTACCGCTGAGCTACACGTCCGGGGTCGGCCTCCCGGGCGGGAAGCGGAGGCGGGGATATACCGGCGAGGCGGGCCGGGCGCAAGCGGTGAGACCCTTCCGGGGCCGGCGACCCTCAGGCCGCCAGCATCCGGTCGACCTCATCCACGAGATCCCGCAGATGGACCGGCTTGGACAGCACGCGAGCTCCGGGAGGGGCGGTCTCCTCGGCCTTCAGCGCCACGGCGGCGAAACCGGTGATGAACATGATCCGCAGGCCCGGATGCCGCTCGGCGGCCAGGCGGGCCAGTTCGATACCGTCCATGCCCGGCATGACGATGTCGGTCAGCAGCAGGTCCCAGTCCTGGTCGATGTGCTCGGCCGCCGCCTCGCCGTCGGCGCAGGCCTCGACCTCATGGCCAGCGCGCTCGAGGGCGCGGGCGAGGAATCCGCGGAGGGAGTCGTCGTCTTAGGCGATGAGGATGCGGGGCATGGTGGATCCTGGATCGACGTCGGTTCCTCTTCAGCTCAAGCCGGTTTGACCGGTTGACGCAAGAGGGGGTCATATGGCGTGATGAGTCCGTCCGCCGCCAACCCGCAGATGTCCACAGCCTTCGACATCCGTTGGCCCGCGGGGGGTGAAGCGCGACCGCCGACGCCCCTGGTCTTCGCCTCGCCCCATTCCGGGCGCTTCTATCCCGACGACATGAAACCCGCCCTGGACGCCGCCTGCATCCGCAGGACCGAGGACGCGCGGGTGGACGAACTGGTGGGCGTGGCTCCGGACCTCGGAGCGCCGCTGATCCGGGTGCTCACCGCCCGCGCCTATCTCGACGTCAACAGGGATCCGTCAGAACTCGACCCCAGGCTGTTTGGCGAGGCGCTTCCGGCCGAGGCCCGGGCCCGGTCGCCGCGGGTCGCAGCGGGCCTCGGCGTGGTGGCCCGGGTCGCGTCAGGAGGCGCCGAGATCTATGACCGGCGCCTCAGCCTTGCAGAGGGTCTCGATCGGATCGCCCGGGTCCATACGCCCTATCATGACGCCCTGTCCCGCCTCCTGGCCCGGGCGCGGTCCAGCCACGGCCTGGCGGTCCTGATCGACTGGCACTCCATGCCGGCGTCTGCGGCCCCCGGCGTGGATTTCGTCCTCGGTGACCGGTTCGGCGCCGCCTGCGGCCCGGCCCTGACCGCCGCCGCAGAGCAGCTCCTCTCCGAGGCCGGGTTCCGCACGGCCCGCAATGCGCCCTTCGCCGGCGGATACACGACCGAGCATTACGGACGCCCCGAGCGCCGGACGCATGCTCTTCAGATCGAAATCAACCGGGGGCTCTACCTGGACGAGGCCCGTCACGAGGTGACGGCCGGCTTCGATCCGCTGCGACGGACCTTGGGCGACGTCATCCGCCGGCTTGCCGACCTCGACTGGCGAAACGCGCTCTGACATCGGTCGGAGTCAAAAAAAGCCGCGCCGGTGAGGGCGCGGCAGTTCATTAGGGAGGAAACGCCCAGGAAGGGCAGAAGCGTCAGCGACGCCTCACGAGGACCTAGTTAGATTGCAGCGCACCAAAGTTCAAGGGCATACCATCGCATTTTCCGGCCCTGCTTCATGAAAAAAAGGAAATGAACCTCACGTCTGACGTTTGTTTGAAACAAATGTGCGCCCATGCTATGCTGCAACGCACAATAATCGCCTTTCTCGGACAGAACTGTCCGGGGCGTCTGGCGCGGGGACGCGGAACCCCCTACAAGCGCGCGCTCCCTCAGATAAGAACGACATGCAGCTTCGCAACATCGCCATCATCGCCCACGTCGACCACGGCAAGACCACCCTGGTTGATCAGCTCCTCGCCCAGTCCGGCGCCTTCCGGGCGAACGAGGCGACCGTCGAACGCGCCATGGACTCCAACGACCAGGAGCGCGAGCGGGGGATCACCATCCTCGCCAAGTGCACCAGCGTGCTCTGGTCGGGAGAGGCGGGCGAGACCCGCATCAACATCATCGACACCCCCGGCCACGCCGACTTCGGCGGCGAGGTCGAGCGGATCCTCGGCATGGTGGACGGCTGCGTCCTGCTTGTGGACGCCGAGGAAGGGGTCATGCCCCAGACCAAGTTCGTGCTCGGCAAAGCCCTCAAGATGGGCCTCCGTCCCATCCTCTGCCTCAACAAGGTGGACCGCCCGCACGCCGACCCGGACCGCGTCCTGAACGACGCCTTCGACCTGTTCGCCGCCCTCGGGGCGACGGACGAGCAGCTCGACTTCCTGCACATCTACGCCTCCGGCAAGAACGGCTGGGCCACCCTCGACCTGGCCAGGCCCAACGCCGACCTCGCGCCCCTGTTCGATCTGATCGTGCGCCATGTCCCGGCGCCGGCGGCCAGCCAGCGCAACGAGGCGCCCTTCCGCATCCTCTCGGTCCTGATCGAGAACGACCCCTTCCTGGGCCGTCTGCTCACCGGCCGGATCGACTCCGGCAAGGCGGTTCCCGGCCTCGCCATCAAGGCCCTGTCCCGGGAAGGGCAGGAGATCGAGCGCGGCCGCATCACCAAGGTGCTGGCCTTCCGGGGCCTGAAGCGCCAGCCCATCGACGACGCCGAGGCCGGCGACATCGTCGCCATCGCCGGCCTGACCAAGGCCACCGTGGCCGACACCCTCTGCGCCCTGGAGGTCACCGAGGCCCTGCCGGCCCAGCCCATCGACCCGCCCACCATCTCCATGACCGTCTCGGTCAATGACAGCCCCCTGGCGGGCCGCGAGGGCGACAAGGTCCAGAGCCGGGTCATCCGCGACCGCTTGCTCAAGGAGGCCCAGTCCAACGTCGCCATCCGGGTGACCGAATCCGCCGACAAGGACGCCTTCGAGGTGGCCGGCCGCGGCGAGCTGCAGCTGGGCGTGCTCATCGAGGGCATGCGCCGCGAGGGCTTCGAGCTGTCCATCAGCCGCCCCCGGGTGGTCTTCCAGACCGATCCGGAGACCGGCGAGCGGCTGGAGCCCATCGAGGAGGTGGTGATCGACGTGGACGACGAGTTCACCGGCATCGTCATCGAGAAGCTGTCGGCCCGGAAGGCCGAGCTGAAGGACATGGGCCCCTCGGGCGCGGGCAAGACCCGCATCACCCTGATGGCACCTTCGCGGTCCCTGATCGGCTACCAGGGCGAATTCCTGACCGACACCCGGGGCTCGGGCGTGCTGAACCGCGTCTTCTCGCACTACGAGGGCTACAAGGGTCCCATCGACGCGGGCCGCAAGGGCGTGCTGGTCTCCAACTCCGACGGCGAGACGGCGGCCTACGCCCTGTGGAACCTCGAGGACCGGGGCGTCATGTTCGTCGGCGGCGGCGAGAAGACCTATCAGGGCATGATCATCGGCGAGAACTCCCGGTCCGACGACCTGGACGTCAACCCGATGAAGGCCAAGCAGCTGACCAATGTCCGCGCCTCCGGCAAGGACGAGGCCGTGCGCCTGACCCCGCCGCGCCGCATGACCCTCGAGCAGGCCATCGCCTACATCGAGGATGACGAACTGGTGGAAGTCACGCCAAAGTCCATCCGCCTGCGCAAGCAGGTGCTCAATCCGAGCTTCCGCAAGAAGCGCGCCCGGGTCGACTGAGGCCCCGGCGACCGCCTGACGCGCCCCGAAGGCTCGCCAGGGCTAGAGCTTCAGTTCCATCCAGACATCGACCCGGCTGTAGGGCGTCGGCTGGGATGGAAGGTCGACAAAACCCGCCGAGCGGTAGAGTGCGAGCGCCGGGGCCAGGGTCGAGTTGGTTTCCAGGTAGAGCCTCGGGGCCTCCAGCGCCCGGGCGCGGGCGATGCAGGCCTCCATCAGCCGGCGGCCAAGGCCGGTCCCCCGGGCGACCTCGCTGACGGTCATCTTGCCGACCTCGAACCCGCCATCCGCCAGGGGCAACAGCGCCACGCACCCCACGGGCTCGCCCTCCAGCTCGGCGATCAGGATGTGGCCGCCCTTGTCCAGGATGCTGGCCTGGGGGTGGTCGAGCGCCTCGCGGTCCTTCGGCTCCAGACGGAAATGCCTGGCGATCCAGGACTCGTTCAGGGCCTTCCAGGCGCCGGCGTGCCGGGGTTCGAAATCGACAATGCGCATGTCTCCATCTTGTCGGCCGAGCTGTGCTAGGCAAGGGCCATGAGCCATCCCGTCTTCGCCCACATGCCCACGACCATCTTCGAGGAGATGAGCGGCCTCGCGCGCGACCTGGGCGCCGTCAATCTGGGCCAGGGCTTTCCCGACGATCCGGGCCCCGAGGCGATCCGCGCCAGGGCCGCCGACCTGGTGATGAACGGCAACAACCAGTACCCGCCCATGGCCGGCCTGCCCGAGCTGCGACAGGCCGTCGCCGCCCACTACCGACGCACCCAGGGGCTCGACCTGGACTGGAAGACCGAGGTGACCGTGACCTCCGGCGCGACCGAGGCCCTGGCGGCGGCCTTCCTCGCCCTGGTGGAGCCCGGCGACGAGGTCATCGTCTTCCAGCCGGTCTACGACGCCTACCTGCCGCTGATCCGCCGGGCGGGCGGCGTTCCGAAGCTGGTCCGCCTGTCGCCCCCGCACTGGCGGTTCGACCGGGAGATGATCGAGGCGGCGCTGACCGAGCGGACGCGCATGGTGGTGCTGAACAGCCCGCACAATCCGGCCGGCACGGTGGCGAGCGCCGAGGACCTCGGCCTGCTGGCCGAGATCTGCATCGAGCGCAACCTGATCGCCCTCTGCGACGAGGTCTGGGAGCAGGTGGTGTTCGACGGCCTGACCCACACCCCCCTCATGGCCTTGCCGGGCATGCGCGAACGGACGGTCAAGATCGGCTCCGCCGGCAAGATGTTCGGCCTGACCGGCTGGAAGGTGGGCTTCATGATGGCGGCTCCGGCCCTGACCCACAGCCTGTCGCGGGCGCACCAGTTCCTGACCTTCACCACCCCGCCCAACCTGCAGGGAGCGGTCGCCTACGGCCTCGAGGATCCGGGCCGAGGGTTCAGCGCCATGCGCCGCGACCTGCAGCGCTCGCGCGACCGGCTGGCGGCGGGTCTGACCCGCGAGGGCTTCGCCGTCCTGCCTTCGTCGGGGACCTATTTCCTGAATGTCGACCTGCCGGCCTCGGGCGTGCAGGAGCCGGACCGCGCCTTCTGCCTGAGGGCGGTGAAGGCGGCGGGGGTCGCCGCCGTCCCGGTCTCCGCCCTCTACGAGGAAGACCCGGTGACCACGATCCTGCGCCTGTGCTTCGCCAAGCGCGACGAGACCCTGGACGCCGGCGTCGAGCGCCTGGCCCGGGCGCGGGAGCTCTCCCGCGCCGCGGGTTGAAGCCCCCTCAGCTCGTCGAGCCGCCGTCCACCACCACGGTCTGGCCGGTCATCCAGCCGCCCGCCTTCGAGGCCAGGAAGAC
>JBJTEN010000134.1:0-5001 GCA_046092925.1 Phenylobacterium sp.
GGCCGCGGCAGAATCGAGACCTACACCGTGAGTCACGAGAGGGAGGGCTTCCGGATGGGCGTGATCGTCGGCCGCGACGAATCGGACCGCCGCTTCGCCGCAATCATTCCCGGGACGGAAGCCGAGGCGCTGGCCTCGCTCGAAGTCCGCGAGGGCGTCGGCCGCACCGGAACCCTGTCGAGATCTGCAGACGACCGACGCAACCTGTTCATCCTGGATTGAGCCATGCAGAGACTTTTCCTGATCCGCCACGGCAAACCCGCCGCCGTCTGGGGAGAAGCCGACGATGATCCGGGCCTGGACGAGGCGGGGAGGGCCCAGGCGCGCGCGGCCAGGGACCATCTTCTCGCCCTGCCCGAGGACATGCGCCCCCTGAAAGTCGTCAGCTCGCCCCTGCGCCGGTGCCGGGAAACGGCCGCGCCCACGGCCGAGGCCCTCGGCGTGGAGGTCGAGATCGATCCGGGGGTCGGTGAGATTCCGACACCCGCGGCCCTGACGGCGGAACAGCGTCCCGCCTGGCTCAGGGAGGCCTTCCAGGGCCGTTGGACGGACATTCAGGGCGACCTCGATTACGGCGTCTGGCGTCGCAGGGCCGCCGACTCGCTGCTGACGCGCAGCCGGACGGCGGTGTTCAGCCACTATGTTGCGATCAACGCGGTGATGTCCCTTCTCGCAGGGGACGATCGGGTTCTGGTCTTCCGACCTGACCACGCGTCGATCACCACGCTTGAGACGGACGGGAGCCGACTGGTCCTTGTCGAGGCGGGGCGCGAGGCGTCAACGGGCGTACTCTAGGCGCATGTCTCCCCGGGCGATCCTGACTGTCGCTGAGATGGCCGAGGCGGATCGCGCAGCGGTCGCCGGCGGAACCTCGGTCAGTCAACTGATGCAGCGGGCGGGCCGAGCCGTCGCAAATTCCGTGGAGACGCACTTTCAGAAGCAGCCCGTCCGGGTTCTCTGCGGCCCGGGAGACAACGGGGGAGACGGCTATGTCGCGGCGCGGGAGCTGGCCGATCGCGGCTGGTCGGTGACGGTCGAGGCCCTGGCTGCGCCCACGAGCGAGGCCTCCCTGAAGGCGCGGGCCGCCTGGTCCGGGCCTCTGGTCGGTTGGGGAGAAGGCGGCGGAGAGGCGCTGGTCATCGACGCCCTCTTCGGCGCGGGGCTCAACCGTCCTCTTGAATCGGGTGTCATTCGCCGCCTGGAGGGGCTGCTGGCCCCCGATTGCCGGGTCGTGGCCGTCGACGTGCCCAGCGGTCTGTCCGGAGATACCGGCCGGCCGGTCGGCTCCTGGGCCCTCTCCGCCGCCCTTACCGTGACCTTCCAGGCCCGCAAGCCCGCCCATGTCCTCCTGCCGGGCCGACAGCGGTGCGGTGAAATCGTGGTCGCCGACATTGGGCTGGGGACCCTGACATCCCGACTGTTCGAGAATGACCCGGACCTGTGGCTTGACCGTCTCCCCTGGCCGTCCGCCGCTTCGCACAAGCACAGCCGTGGGCGCCTGGGCGTCATCAGCGGCGGGCCCTGGCGGACGGGCGCCGCCCGGCTCGCCGCTCGTTCCGGCCTGCGCATCGGAGCCGGGCTTGTGACCCTGGTCTCGCCCCGGGACGCCATGGCGATCAACGCCGCGCATCTGGAGGCGGTCATGCTCGCGCCGGCCGACGGCTCGGAAGAGGTCGAGGGCGCCTGTTCGGAGATGGATGCGGTCGTCGTCGGCCCGGCGGCGGGACTGGAGGACGCCACCCGGGAAAAAGTGCTGGCGCTGGGGAGGACCGGCGCAGCCCTGGTGATCGCTGCGGACGCCATCACGGTTGTACGGCCCGCCCCCGCCGCTCTCTTCGCCCTCCTGGACGTCGACGATGTGCTGACCCCACACGAGGGGGAGTTCGAAAGACTTTTCCCCGGCGTGCTCGCCGCCTCCGAGACCCGGGTCGCGGCCGCCCGGAGCGCCGCCAGCCGGGCGGGCGCCGTCGTGCTGCTCAAAGGAGGAGATACGGTGATTGCGCATCCGGACGGCCGGGCGGCGATTAATCTCTCGGCCTCTCCCTGGCTGGCGACCGCTGGATCTGGCGATGTCCTGGCCGGCCTTATTGGCGGTCTTCTTTGCCAGGGAGCGAGTGGTTTCGACGCCGCCTGCGCCGCCGCCTGGGTGCATGCGGAAGCCGCCGAAAAGTTCGGTCCCGGCCTGATCGCCGAGGACCTGCCGGGTCTGGTTCCCGCTGTTTTGTCGGACCTCTCCGCCCGTCTCTGAGCCTGGTGCCCTCCGCCGGACTCGAACCGGCACGCCTTTCGGCACGGGAACCTAAATCCCGCGCGTCTACCAGTTTCGCCAGGAGGGCGGCGCAGGCTTGTCCTAGAGCCTGACGTGCCGGGATGGAACCATCCGTTCTCGAAAATGAGATGAACGGCGCCGCCAGGTCGTGGCAAGCGTCGGCGTGAGCGCCGGGTCCGGACGCCTCGCGGAGGTCAGCCTGTAGGGCGGTAGATGCAGCGAAAACCGAGGTGGCTCATGGCGCTGTCGATGGTCTGGGCGTGCCGTGCGGCCGGCCGGTAGCGTCGGCAATAGGAAGGCGCACAGAGGAAGGAGCCGCCCTTCAGGACCTTTCGCGGTATCGGGATGTCCGGAAGGGCCGGATCCAGGCTGTCCCCCTCCCGGCCGCCCCGCGGATTCTCGATCGCACAGCAGGGGGATGACTTCTCGCCGGTCTGGTGCGGACCGTACCAGTCGCTGGTCCACTCCCAGACATTTCCGATCATGTCGGTCAGGCCGAGGTCATTGCCCGGGAAGGCGCCCACGGGAGACGTCCGGTCATAGCCATCCTCGCAGGTGTTCCGGAATGGAAACTGGCCCTGAAAGGTGTTCGCCATCTGGCGTCCGCCGGGCGTCAGTTCCGAACCCCAGGCGAATTCGGTGTCAGACGGTCTGCCGCCCCAGGCTGCGAACTCCCATTCCGCTTCAGTCGGAAGGGTCTTGCCGGCCCAGGCGGCGTAGGCCTCGACATCCGGCCAGGCGACATGGACGACCGGGTGATCCCCGAGGCCCCTGAGGTTGCTTCCTGGTCCCAACGGGCGCCGCCAGGTGGCGCCGAATGTCCACCGCCACCACTGCGAGGCGTCATTGAGCGGGACCGGGCCGCGGGTTGGGGTAAACACCATCGATCCCGCGCGGAGCATTTCCTTCGGCGCGCCGGGGTAGTCCTCCGGCCGCGGAGGTATCTCCGCAAAGGTGACATGGCCGGTCTCTTCGACGAAACGGGCGAACTGGTCGTTCGTGACGGGGGTGCGATCGATCCAGAAGCCATCCACACGGACCCGCCTCGCCGGCCGTTCCTCGGGATAGTGACGGTCGGATCCCATGGTGAAAACGCCGCCCGGAACCCAGATCATCCCCGGATGAGGGGGCGGGACGTCAGGGTCAGCCTTATCCTCGATCATGAAGGCCTCGGGTCAGGTCAGCGCCGGCGACAGTCGCCCGGAACCTGTGGGTCATAGCGGCAAGTTAGGAAGACCGGGAGTCAGGAGGCGACAAATCCGAGGGAGTTTGGACCTTGGCGCGCTCCGGAGCGCGGCTTTTGTCTTGGCCCCTCGCCGGTCGCGTGACATAAGGTCGCCCCCTCGCCGCCGGCTTCTGGCGGCGCCGTTTTTCCGGAAGAAGGCGGATCCGGCGCGGGCGTTTCGCGTGTGGTCCGGTGGCTTGAATGTCTATGCAGATCGTTGAGAAGTCCGTTGAAGGTCTGAGCCGGGTTTACGGCGTGACCATTCCCGCCGCCCAGCTGGCGGAGAAGGTCGAGGCGCGTATCGCCGAAATCACACCCACCCTGAGCCTCAAGGGCTTCCGCCCCGGCAAGGTGCCGGCGGGGCATGTCCGCAAGATGTTCGGACGCTCCCTGATGAGCGAAATCGTCGAGCAGACCATCACGGAGACCACCCAGAAGGTTCTGTCGGATAACAATCTGAGGCCTGCGGGCGAGCCGGATCTGCGCCCCGAGGGCGACATCCAGCTGGTGGTCGAAGGCAAGGCCGACCTCAGCTATGAGATTGCTCTTGAGGTCATTCCGGAGTTCGAGCCCGCCGATTTCTCGAGCATCTCTCTGAAGCGGCCGATCTACGAGCCGACCGACCAGGAAGTCGACGACGCCGTCGCGGAACTTGCGGAGTCCAGCAAGACCTTCGAGCCCCGCAAGGGCAAGACCGTGAAGGCCAAGGATGGCGACCAGCTCCTGATCGATTTCGTGGGGCGCATCGATGGCGAGGTTTTCGAGGGCGGATCGGCCGAGGACGCCACCCTGACCCTGGGCTCGGGCCAATTCATTCCCGGTTTCGAAGAGCAGCTGGTCGGGGCCAAGCCCGAAGACGAAGTGGTGGTGAAGGTCGCCTTTCCGGCGGATTATCAGGCGGCCCATCTGGCCGGCAAGGACGCGGAGTTCACAGTCAAGGTCAAGGAAGTCCGGGCCCCGAAGGCCAGCAAGATCGATGATGACCTCGCTCAGCGCCTTGGCGTGGAAAGCCTGGAGAAACTGAGGGAACTGCTGCGAACCAACCTCCAGTCACAGTTCGCGGGGGCCTCCCGCTTCAAGCTGAAGCGGGCCCTCCTGGACGTGCTGGATGAGAAGCACGACTTCCCCCTCCCGCCCCGGATGGTGACGGCGGAGTTCTCGCAGATCTGGGACCAGGTCCAGCAGGACAAGGCTGCCGGCAATCTTCCGCCGGAGGACGCCGACAAGACCGACGAGCAGCTCGAGACGGAGTATCGTCGGATCGCGGAGCGTCGGGTGCGCCTGGGCCTCGTCCTTGCCGAGATCGGTCGCATCAACAATGTTCAGGTCACCGAACAGGAACTGGCGGAGGCCATGCGGACCGAGGCGATGCGGTATGGACCCCAGGCCCAGCAGATTTTCGACTTCTTCCGGCAGAACCCCTCCGCCCAGGCCCAGCTCCGGGCGCCGATCTTTGAGGAGAAGGTGGTCGACCTGATCGTCTCCAAGGCCAATGTCGAGGACGAGC
>JBJTEN010000135.1:0-9168 GCA_046092925.1 Phenylobacterium sp.
CGTGTTGACGAGCAGGAGGACCACCGCGGTCGGCGCCTGGGCCCGGATGACGGCGAAACGGTCGTCCAGGTCAAGGAGGGCGGCGGGGGCCAGGTTGAAATTCGCGGCCAGAGGCGTCAGCAGGGTGCCGCAGAAGCCCGAGAGCATGCCGATGGCGCAGATGGCCGCAGGATCGCCTCCGTAGACCTTGACCAGGATGGGCAGGGCCACGCCCGCCGTCATCACCGGGAAGGCGGCGAAGGCGTTGCCCATGAGGACGGTGAAGCCCGCCATGCCCAGGCAGTAGACCGCCACCGCCGCCAGACGGGTGTCCATGGGAAAGACACGGGTGACCGTCTCGCCGACCACGTTCCCGACCCCGGCGAGGGCGAAGACCGCGCCCAGGGCCGCCAGCATCTGCGGCAGGAGGGCCATCCAGCCCACCGTATCCGCGAGCCGCAGGCCCTCGGTCAGAGGCGAAAGGACGGGCTGCCGGAACATGCGCACGGACAGGCCGGCGACAAGGAGGGTGGCGAAGCCGAGGGCGACCAGTGTGGCCTGACCGGGATCGACCAGGGCGGCGGCGGGTGCGCCGCCGTGCCTCACCCCAAGGCTCCCGGCCAGAACGATGACGGGGATCATCAGAGCCGGCAGGAAGAGCCGCAGGCCGTAGGTGCGGGCGGAGGCCGCGCGCGCCTCCGCATCGCTGGCCGTCGTCCCGCTGCGCCCAAGACCGAAGGCGGCGGCCAACGCCATCACCAGGACAAGCACGCCGTTGCCAAGATCGCCCAGATGGTCGCCCGCGAGGAAGGACAGGGCGAACAGCCCCCAGAAGAGGGCGTTGCGCCGTCGGCGCGGATTGGCGGCGTCGGCCAGGCTCATCACCGCGAAGCCGGCGAAGACGAGGCCCGCGAGGGCATAGACCTGGGAGAGACCGATCACGGGCGCGGTCCCTTTCGGCCAAAGAGGAGAATCCGCGCGCCATGGACGATGAAGGCGGCGATGGCTGTTGGGATGGCCCAGACCGACAGGTGAAGGGGCTCCACGGTGATCCCGTTCTGGTCCAGGAAACCCACCATCAGGAGGATTGACCCGATTGCGAGGAAGATGTCCTCGCCGAAGAAGAGCCCGATATTGTCTGTGCCGGCGGCGAAGGCGCGGACCTTCTGGGCCTCGGGCGGATCGAGGGCGGGGGCGCCGGTCTCCACCGCCCGGGCGGCCTCGGCCATGGGGGCGATGATCGGCCGGATCGTCTGGGTCTGCCCGGCGATGGAGGTCAGGCCGAGCGCCGCCGTGGCCTGTCGGAAAAGGAGATAGGCCAGCATCAGCCGGGCGAAGGTCACGCCCCGAAGCCGGCCGATCAGGCCCCGCGCCGCCTCCTGAAGTCCGGACCGCTCCAGCACGCCGATAACCGGGAGGATCAGCCAGGCGGCGCTGACATAGCGGTTCTCGTTGAAGGCCTTGCCGAAGGCGGCCAGCACCTCGAGGGGGGAAAGGCCCGCGGCCAGCCCGGTGGCGAGGGCGGAGGCCAGGACAACCAAAAGGGGGTTCAGGCCCACGGCGAAGCCCGCCACCACCAGAAGCACGCCAAGGAGCACCAGCATCAGATACGTCCCTTCCCCGAGTCCGCAGTCTAGACCCGAGTCGCCCGCGGGGTCGCGGGGATCCCTTGCACCGGGCGTCCGCCGGACTATTGATGGCCGGGGCGTAAACGGGAGACCGCGATGGCCACGGCGATTCTTCAGGCGCGGATGAGTTCCAGCCGACTGCCGGGGAAGGTGCTGAAGCCCCTGCTGGGGCAACCCATGATCCTGCGCCAGATCGAGCGCCTGCAGCGCTGTCGCGAGCTTGGCCGGATCGTCGTGGCGACCAGCCTGGACCCTTCGGATGACATCCTGGCGAAGACCCTGGCCAAGGCGGGCCTGGAGACGTTTCGCGGGCCACTGGACGACGTGCTGGGCCGCTTCGTCCTGGCGGCGGACCATCTGCAGCTCGAGGGAGACATTGTAAGGTTGACGGCGGACTGCCCTCTCGCGGATCCGGGAGTCATCGACGCCTGTGTCGACCTGCGTCGGGAAGGCGGCTTCGACTACGCCTCGAACGGACAGGTCCGCACCTATCCCCGGGGCCTGGACGTGGAGGTCTTCACCGCTGCGGCCCTACGGCGCGCCGGCGCCGAGGCGACCTCGCCCTACGACCGCGAGCACGTGACGCCCTGGCTCTACCGGACAGAGACAACCTTGCGCCTAGGGGAACTGGTCGGTTCGCCGGACCTCAGCGAATTCCGTTGGACCGTGGACCTGCCGGCAGACTTCGAGTTCGTCGAGCGGGTCTATGCTGCGCTCTACCCCTCCAACCCGGCCTTCAGCTCGGACGACATCCTCGCCCTGCCCTTCTCCCGGCGGGAAGCCGACGCCTGACGGGCTCAGGCCGGGCCGCCGCCCTCCACCATGGACCAGTCCATAGGCTCTCCGAAGGGGATGTCCCGGGTCGCCCGGCGTCCAATCACCGTGTCGAGATGCTTCGGCGCCAGGCCATGGCCGGGCCGTACAGAACGAACATTGGACGCGGTGAAGACCTCCCCCTTCCTTACCGGGGCGCTGGCATAGAGCGAGCGCCGCAGGCCCGCATTCCCCGCCTCCGCCTCGCCGGGTCCATAGGCGACCCGGCCCATGGCCTCCCAGGCGCCTCGGCAGCTCTGGACGAGCTCGGCCAGTTCGGCAGGTTCCAGGGAGAAGGCGGAGTCTACTCCTCCCTCCGCGCGGCTGAGCGTGAAGTGCTTCTCGATAAAGACCGCGCCCAGAGCGACCGCAGCGACGGAGGCCGCCGTGCCGAGCGTGTGGTCGGACAGCCCGGGCAGGACTCCGAAGCGCCGGGCCATATCGGGCAGGGTGGCGAGGTTCATGCTCGACATGGGGGCCGGATAGGCGCTGGTGCAGTGCAGGACGACGAGATCACGGGCCCCGGCGCCCCGGGCGGCCTCCACCGCCTCGGCGATCTCCTCCGGCGCGGCCATGCCCGTCGACATGACCAGGGGCTTTCCGGTGGCGGCGCAGCGGCGGATCAGGGGCAGGTCGACCAGCTCGAAGGAGGCGATCTTGTAGGCCGGGGCGCCCAGGCGCTCCAGCAGGTCCACGGCGGTGGCGTCGAAGGGCGAGGAAAAGAGGGTGATCCCCTCCGCCCGGGCATGGTCGAACATCCGGGCGTGCCAGTCCCAGGGGGTATGGGCCTCGGCGTAGAGCTCGTGCAGACGGCGGCCGTCCCAGAGACCCCCCGAAATGCGGAAGCCCGGACCGTCGTGGTCGAGGGTGATGGTGTCGGCGGTGTAGGTCTGGATCTTGACCGCGTCCGCGCCCGCCCCGGCCGCGGCCGAGATCAGGTCCAGCGCCCTCTGGATATCGCCATTGGGGTTGCCGGACATCTCGGCGACGACATAGGGCGGGTGGCCCGGACCTATGGGCCGGCCGTCGATGTAGGCCAGGGTCTCGCTCATCGGAACCTCCGGGGTCCTGCGCGCGAATCGCCCGCCGAATATGGGACGCAGGCGAGCTTCAGACCAGTTGTTCAGGCGTCCGGCGGCTCCGAAGGGGCGCCCTCGAAGCGGAAGGCCGCACCGTCGCGGCGGACGAGGCCGGCGGTCGGCGCGGCGAAGTGGGTGCCGATGACCAGCACGGGCTGCTCGGCTACGCCCTCGAAGACGCCGCGGCGCATGGCGGCGGAGGCGACCGGGTCGCTGTCGAAGGGTGGCGACCACTCAGGGTGAGCCAGCTGGCAGGGGTGGTGGACCATGTCCCCGGTGATCAGGCCGGTCTCGCCGCCGGACTCGATCCGGACACTGACATGGCCGGGCGTGTGGCCGGGGGTCGGGACGAGGCGGACTTCGGGCGAGATCACATGGTCCATCTCGACGAAGTCCACCAGGCCGGCATCGAAGACCGGGCGGATGGAGTCCGACAGGATGGCCTGCTGCTCGTCGTCGCCCTCGGCGCTCCAGTGATCGTATTCGCGGCGACCGATCAGGTAGCGGGCCTTCGGAAAGGTCGGGACCCAGCGGTCGCCCTCCCGCATGGTGTTCCAGCCGACATGATCCACGAGCAGGTGGGAGCAGACCACGGCGTCGACGCTGTCCCGGGTCCAGCCGGCGGCCTCGAAGGCTTCCAGGAACCCCGTGGACAGGGCCTGGCCGCCGACCAGGCTCCGCGGGCGGTCATTGCCAATGCAGGTGTCGACCACCAGCCGCAAACCCGGGGCCTCCACAAGCAGGGCGTGGATGGACAGGCGCAGGTGGCCCTCGGGAGTCACGTAGTGGGGCGCCAGCCAGGGAATGGCGGCCAGGGCCTCGGGCGTGGCCTCCCTCAGGAAGGCCCGCCGGGGGTTGTAGGGGACCGGCATCTCCATCTCGACGACGCGGGTGATCGTCACCTCGCCGATCCGCCACCTGAGCATGCCGCCCTCCCCTGCCAGCTGCGCCGGCCCTACCGCAGGCCGGCGTTGATCCGGTCAAGCGCCGCCTGGCCGGGCACGAGCTCGGCGTCGGACAGGCTGTTGAGCGGGCGGTCGGTGGTGCCCAGGGCGCCGTGCAGGTCGCCGGGCTCGGGATCGACATAGAGCAGGCCCGTGACGATCTCGCCCGCCGCCTGCCTCTGGGCCAGGTAGGCCATGGCGGCGATCCTGTCGGTCGGATCATAGTGATCCGACAGCTTGTGCAGGGCCAAGACCGAGCCGTCATGCTGTGTGACGGAGATGGTGGTTCCAGGCTCGTAGTCGACCTCGATGGGCTTGCGCTCTGCGATCACGTCGAGGCGGTTCACGGCCTCGTTGTGCTCACGGACATAGTCGTAGCTCTTGGTCGAGCCCGCGTGGTTATTGAACTGTACGCAGGGGCTGAGGGTATCGATGAAGGCTGGTCCCGGATGGCGCAGGGCCGCCTTGATGAGGGGCACCAGCTGGGCCTTGTCGCCCGAAAAGGAACGGGCCACGAAGGTGGTGCCCAGCTGGAGGGCCAGGCTGACCATGTCGATGGCCGCATCATGGTTGACCACGCCGCGCTTGGACTTGGAGCCCCGGTCCGAGGTGGCCGAGAACTGGCCCTTGGTCAGGCCGTAGACCCCGTTGTTCTCGACGATGTAGGTCATGTTCACGCCGCGCCGGATGGCGTGGGCGAACTGTCCGAGGCCGATGGAGGCGGAGTCGCCGTCGCCGGAGACGCCCAGGTAGATCAGCTCGCGGTTGGCCAGGTTGGCGCCGGTGAGGACCGAGGGCATGCGCCCGTGCACGGTGTTGAAGCCGTGGGAGTTGCCCAGGAAATAGTCCGGCGTCTTGGACGAACAGCCGATGCCGGACAGCTTGGCCACCCGGTGGGGCGGCAGGTCCAGCTCGTAGGCGGCCTGGATGATGGCGGCGGAGATCGAGTCGTGGCCGCAGCCGGCGCAGAGGGTCGAGACCGATCCCTCGTAGTCCCGGCGCAGGAAGCCGAGGGCGTTGGGGGCCAGGGCCGGATGATGCAGCTTGGGCTTGGCGATGTAGGTCATTCGGCGGCCTCCCGGAGCGGGCGCGAGCCCGGCGGCTGGGTTGCATCCATCAGGCTGGTGATGGAGGAGACGATGAAGCGGGCGGTGATGGGCGTCCCATCGAAGTGAAGGACGGGTACGAGCCGGTTGGGGTCGCCGCCGTTCTCGGCCATCAGCAGGGTCCGCAGCTGAGCGTCGCGGTTCTGCTCGACCACAAAAATCCGGTCATGGCTGGCGAGGAAGTCGTCCACCTCAGTCGAGAAGGGGAAGGCCCGGATGCGAAGGGCGTCGAGCCGGCGACCCTGCCGCTCGAAGAGGCCGAGCGCCTCGTGCATGGCCGGTCCGGTGGAGCCGTAATAGATCACCCCGTCCCGCGTCGGCGCGCTGGCAGGCCGAAGCTCCGGAGCCGGGACCAGAGACTTGGCGGTCTCGAACTTGCGCAACAGACGCTGCACGTTGTCGACATAGACCGACCCTTCCTCCGAGTATCGGGCGTAGGGGTTCCGCGAGGTGCCGCGGGTGAAGTAGCCGCCCCGGTTCGGGTGGACGCCGGGATAGGTGCGGTAGGGAATACCGTCGCCGTCCACGTCGAGATAGCGGCCGAAGTCCCGCCCCGCCTCGAGTTCGTCGTAGGTCATGACCTTGCCGCGATCCATCCGGCGGCTATCGTCCCACTGGAAGGGCTCGGTCAGCCACTCGTTCATGCCCATGTCGAGGTCGAGCATGACAAAGACGGTGGTCTGCAGCCGGTCCGCCAGGTCGAAGGCCTGGGCCGCGAAGGTGAAGCACTCGCCCGGGTCCATGGGCAGGAGCATGGGGTGCTTGGTGTCGCCATGACTGGCGTAGGCCGCTCCGATGAGGTCGGCCTGCTGGGTGCGGGTCGGCATGCCCGTGGACGGGCCGCCCCGCTGGACGTCGAAGATCACCGCCGGAATCTCGGCGAAGTAGGACAGGCCGATGAACTCGGTCATCAGCGACACGCCGGGTCCGGAGGTGGCTGTAAAGGCCCGGGCGCCGTTCCAGCCGGCGCCGATGACCATGCCGATGGAGGCGATCTCATCCTCGGCCTGGACGATGGCGAAGTTCGCCTTGCCGGTCTCGGGATCCACCCGGAGCTCCTGGCAATAGCTGGTGAAGGCCTCCGCCAGGGAGGTCGAGGGCGTGATCGGGTACCAGGCGCAGACCGTGGCGCCCCCGTACACCGCGCCTAGGCCGGCGGCCTGGTTGCCCTCGATGAAGATCCGGTCGCCGACAGCGTCCGCCCGGTGCACCTGCAGGCCCAAGGGGGCCATGTTGTCCTTCACCCAGTCCCGGCCCATGTGCAGGGCGTCGACATTGGCCTTGATCAGGCGCTCGCGTCCTTCGAACTGCTCGGCGAGGAGCTGCTCTATGACCTCGATCTCGATGCCTAGCAGGGCGGCGAGGGCGCCGACATAGATGATGTTCTTGAACAGCTGCCGCTCGCGCGCGACCGTGTAGGCGGCGTTGCAGATAGCGGTCAGCGGCACGCCGATGACATTGATGTCCGGCCGGAACTTCGACGGCGGCATCGGCTTGGTCGAGTCGTAGAACAGGTAACCGCCCGGCTCGATCTCGGCGACGTCCCTGTCCCAGGTCTGAGGGTTCATCGCCACCATCATGTCGACGCCGCCGCGACGGCCGAGGTGGCCCTCGCCGGTGACGCGCACTTCGAACCAGGTGGGCAGGCCCTGGATGTTCGATGGGAAGATGTTCCGGACCGCCACGGGCACGCCCATCCGCAGGACAGACTTGGCGAACATGGAGTTGGCGCTGGCGGAGCCAGAGCCGTTGACGTTGGCGAACTTGACGACGAAGTCGTTGATGGCGGCGAGGGGGGCGGTCATGCGGCGCCTCCCATCTGGTCGGCGTGGGTCATCTCAAGGGTGAACCTCTGCATGTCCCAGGCCCCGGTGGGGCAGCGCTCGGCGCAAAGGCCGCAGTGCAGGCAGACGTCTTCGTCCTTGACCATGACCCGGCCGGTGGCCAGGGCGCCCGACACCAGGAGGTCCTGGTCGAGGTTGAGGGCCGGCGCCTTCAGGCGGGACCGGAGGTCCGCCTCCTCGCCGTCCTCGGTGAAGGTGATGCAGTCTACGGGGCAGATGTCGACGCAGGCGTCGCACTCGATGCAGAGGTTGTCGGCGAAGACCGTCTGGACGTCGCAGTTCAGGCACCGCTGGGCCTCGGCGTAACCCAGGCGGGAATCAAAGCCGAGCTCGACCTCGACCCGGACGTTCTTCAGCGCCTCGGCCTTGTCGAGCATGGGTACGCGGTGCCGGTGCTCGAGGGAGATGTCGTTGTCATAGCTCCACTCGTGGATGCCCATCTTCTGGGAGACGAGGGAGAAGCCCGGGGGCGGCCGGTCCTGGACGTCTTCGCCCATGCAGTGGCGGTGGATCGAGACCGCGGCGTCATGGCCGTGGGCCACGGCCCAGATGATGTTCTTCGGGCCGAAGGCGGCGTCGCCACCGAAGAAGACCCCCTTGCGGGTGGACTCGAAGGTGACCGGGTCGACCTGGGGCATGTCCCAGCGGTCGAAGTCCAGGCCGATGTCGCGCTCGATCCAGGGGAAGGCGTTCTCCTGGCCGACGGCGACCAGGACATCGTCGCACTCGTGATGCTCGTCGGGCTCGCCCGAGGGCACGAGGTTGCGTCGGCCCTTGTCGTCGTATTGTGCGCGGACGATCTCGAAGGTCACGCCGGTCAGGCGGCCGTTCTCGTGGGTGAAGGCCTTGGGGACGCGGAAGTTGAGGATCGGGATGTCCTCGTGGATCGCGTCTTCCTTTTCCCAGGGGCTGGCCTTCATCTCCTCGAAGCCCGAGCGGACGACGACCTTGACCTCCTCGCCGCCGAGGCGGCGCGAGGTGCGGCAGCAGTCCATGGCGGTGTTGCCGCCGCCGAGGACGATGACCCGCCGGCCGATCTTCTCGATGTGCCCGAAGGACACGCTGGACAGCCAGTCAATGCCGATGTGGATGTTGGCGGCGGCTTCCTTGCGTCCGGGGACGTCGAGGTCCCGGCCGCGCGGGGCGCCCGAGCCCACGAAGACGGCGTCGTAGCCCTCGGCCAGCAAACCCTTGAGGCTCTCGATCCGCTGGCCGAGCCGAAGTTCGACGCCGCCGAGGCGGGTGACGTAGCCGACCTCCTCGTCGATCACTTCCTCGGGCAGGCGGAAGCGGGGGATCTGGCTGCGGATCATGCCGCCCGAGCGAGGCTCGCCGTCGAACAGGACCAGCTCATAACCCAGGGGGGCGAGGTCGCGGGCCACGGTCAGGGAGGCCGGGCCGGCGCCCACCAGGGCGACCCGCTTGCCGTTCCGCTTCACCGCGACGGGGGGCATCAGGGGCCCGACGTCCTGCTTGTTGTCGGCCGCCACGCGCTTGAGCCGGCAGATGGCCACCGGCTCCTCCTCGACCCGGCCGCGACGGCAGGCCGGCTCACAGGGCCGGTCGCAGGTCCGCCCCAGGACGCCGGGGAAGACGTTCGACTTCCAGTTGATCATGTAGGCGTCATCGTACCGGCCATCGGCGATCAGGCGGATGTATTCCGGTACGGGCGTGTGGGCGGGACAGGCCCACTGGCAGTCGACTACCTTGTGATAGTAGTCGGGACCCTCGGTACGCGTTGGCTGCAAGACCCGTTTCCTCCAAGGGCGCCGGAC